>DATADG010000205.1:0-8634 GCA_036258655.1 Gemmatimonadales bacterium
TGAAGACGGCCGGGACCGCCTCGTAGACTCGGCGCGAGGAGGAAACGCCAAGTTCTACGACGATGCCGATGCGCAGGGCCGAACTGAAGGGTTCGGCACTGATGTCAACCGCCGGCCGTACCAGGCTCCTCCACGGCAAAGTGAGAACGATCTTCCACCCCGTGATTGGGGCAGCCGCTGGATCCCCAATACCTGGGCGAGCTTTGGCCCGGACATTGGCCTGTTCGTCGGCGGAGGGGCTACACTCACCACCTATGGGTTTCGTAAGTACCCCCACGCCAGCCGGCATCGTTTCCGGGTCGGCTTTGCCTCCGGTCCGCTTACGTATCGAGCGGAATATCGGGGAGACTTTCGTCGGGAAAATTCGAAAACATTCTTCGACGTTCTCGCCCGTGCTTCCGGCATCGAGGTGATCAGTTTTCATGGCTTCGGCAACGAGACTCAAGCTCCTGGAGACAACGAGTTCTACCGGGTTACCCAGGATGCCTTCCGCCTACAGCCTTCCATCGCACTATCGCTGGGCTCCCACACTCTGATGCAGGCCGGCCCGGTGCTCAAGTACGCGTCCACCGATCTGCGCCCCGATCGCTTCCTGGCATCACTCGGAGACGTGTACGGTGCAGGAACTTTCGGGCAAATCGGAGGCACAGTGAGCATCAGTCACGACACCCGCGACCGTGCCCACGCCGCCACTCGGGGAGTGGCTCTCGAGCTCGAGGGCAGCGTTTTTCCCGCTCTGTGGGACGTCGACAGCGTGTTTGGCGCGGTCCGGGGCGAGGCGCGCACCTACCTCAGCATCGGGGCGCCGTTACAGCCGACGCTCGCGCTACGGGTCGGCGGGAAGAAGCTCTGGGGAAAGTATCCTTTTTTCGAAGCTGCTTTCATCGGTGATGCGTCCACCGTGCGGTTGGGCCGGATCAACCGCTATGCCGGTGACGCATCTGCCTACGCTTCTGCGGAGCTCCGGCTTGCCGTCACCCGTTTCGAGCTGGTTCTGCCGACCCAGTTCGGCGTCTTCGGCCTGGCGGATGCGGGACGGGTCTTTCTGGAAGGCGAATCCTCAGATGAGTGGCATACTGCGTTTGGAGGTGGTGTTTCCCTGTCCTATCTGGAGCGCGCCTACACGTTCTCGGTCGCGGTTGCCTCCGGCGATGAACGAACGGCCCTGTATCTCCAGGGTGGTTTCGGATTCTAGTTCTCCCTCGTCCTTGACTCCGAATTATGGATCGGCCGCGTTTCGGGATTGATCGCCGAGCGGCCTGGGCGGCAACCATCGCTGCCACCGTTATCATCACCCTCCAGCTTGCCGGCAAGGCCACCCGGGACGCGCTGTTCCTCTCCACCTTCGGTGTGGCCGCTCTCCCCCCCATGGTAATTGCTGCCGCAGTGCTCTCGGCAGTGTTGACAGTAGTACTCGCCCGCGTCATGGCCCGCAGCCGGCCGGCGCGCCTGGTTCCCCGGCTCTTTGGGCTGAGCGGACTCCTTCTTCTGGCCGAATGGGCGCTGGTACCCACGGCGCCTCGGGCAACAGCAGTACTGGTGTACCTGCACCTGACGGGACTCGGAGCCATTCTCGTCTCGGGCTTCTGGGCCATTGTAAACGAGCGATTCGACCCTCGTACCGCGAAACGCACCATCGGTCAGATCACTGCAGGTGGCTCAGTGGGTGGGCTGCTCGGTGGACTGCTGCCGGAACGGGTAGGGAGCTCTTTTCCGCTCACCACCATGCTCCCGATCCTTGCGCTGCTTACGCTCTTCGCTTCGCTGCTGGCTCTGCAGATCGAGCGTGGTTCCCCAGCGACACCACCGGAAGAGGACGCGTCGGACGCGGGCGGCATTCTCACCGGAGGACGAGTGATCGGCGCTTCCACTTATCTCACGGCGCTTGCCCTGCTGGTGGCCCTGACTTCGTCTGCCGAGGCCGTCATCGACTACGTGTTCAAGGCGCGGGTCTCGGCGGCTGCCACCAGCGGGGAGGAGCTGCTCCGGCTCTTTGCGGCCTTCTACACCGTCACCGCCCTGGCGGGGATACTGATTCAGGTGACGGCGCTCCCTGCTCTCCTGGTAAGACTGGGCATAGCTCGCAGTGCATCCCTGCTTCCAGCAGGGCTCTCCGCCGGGGCCGCGGCTGCCTTGCTGGTCCCCGGGCTGGTCTCAATCATCCTTGCACGAGGGATGGAGGTCGTCTTCAGAAGCTCGCTCTTCCGCGCGGCCTACGAACTACTCTTCACCCCGGTCGCTCCCCTCGAGAAACGAGCCAGCAAACTGCTGCTGGATGTCGGGGCCGCGCGAGTCGGTGACGTGATCGGCGGCAGTCTGGTTCTCGGCGTACTGGCACTCACCAGCGCACATACCGGTAAGATCCTTCTGGTGACGACTATAGTCCTTTCGGGATTGGCCCTTCTGGTAGCTCGCCGGCTGCATCTTGGCTATATCGCCGCTCTCGAGGGCACGCTGCATCGAAGAGCCGGCGGGCTGCCGGATCGGGTTGAGGACGATGCGGCAGCACTGTTGCAAACCGTCGGAGGCTTCGACATCAGCGGTCTCCGTCCGCGTCTCACCCTGGGCATCTCACCGGAACAGCCGGCCGGGCAGTCACAAGGTTCACCCGCGGCGCAGCCCGCTGCTCGGGTACCAGCAGGCGAATCTCCTCTCTCTGTAGCGATCCGTGGCGGCAAACCTGAGGAGGTGAGAAGGACGCTGGCAGAGCATGCCCCAGGACCTGACGAAGTCGAGGCGGTCATCGCGCTCCTGGCCTGGGATGCAGTTGCACCCGCCGCTGTTCGCTCACTTTGCAAGGTGGCGTCCGCCAGCACCGATCGTCTCCTGGCACACCTGCTCGATCCGGATGAGGACTTTGCCGTCCGGCGTCGTCTGGTCAACGTGCTCGCCAGCTGTCCCAGTCCCGAGGTATTCGAAGGCCTGTTTCAGGCGCTCAGCGACCGTCGGTTTGAAGTTCGCTATCGCGCCGGACGAGCACTCAGCCGGCTGGCAGGTGAGATTCCCAATGTGCAGGTTAATCGCGACCGTGTACTGGAGCTGGTACTGAAGGAGATGGGGGTAGACCGAGGCATCTGGGAGAGCCGGCAACTCATTGACGTAGCGGACGAGGTGTCTTCACCGATGGAGTCGGAGGTTCTGCGGGAGCGCGTCAGCCGGAGCCTCGAGCATCTTTTCACACTGCTTTCTTTGATCTTCCCTCGTGAGACGCTCCGGCTGGCCTTTCACGCTCTGCACACGGAGGATGCCTACCTTCGGGGCACCGCGCTGGAGTACCTGGAGACAGTGCTTCCTGAAATCGTATGGGCAAGGCTGCTGCCGCTGCTGGGCCACGGGGAGGTTCCGGTAGGGTCAGCCCGAGGCTCGGCAGAGGCACTCAGAGATTTGCTCGCATCACGAGAATCGATCAGCCTGGCACTGGCCCGCGTTCGCGAGCGCGAAGGGACCTGAGGCCCACGCTTTATTTAAGCCGATTGTACTTTCGAAGAATCTCAACCAGACGGTCGTGCGGCAATGCGTAGGCCCGGATGTTGTCGGCGCCAGTCATGGTTTCTGCAGCCACCATCGCATTGGTAACCGCTTCCTCGGTCGCTTGAACCGTCGCGGCGAAGAGTGGGTCCAGACGATCGTTCGGGAGCATCCGCACGGTTGCCATCGTGCTGTCGCCGGTCGCCTTCGCTGTCGAGAACGCAATGAAAATATCGCCCGAAAAGTTGCTGGCGATGCTCCCCTCACGCCCCAGACCGAGGGCGGCGCGTTTTACCAGCCGTTCGAGCTGATGAGGCAGCAACGGAGCATCGGTGGCCACGACGATTATGATGGAACCGAGTTCCGCGCCAGTCCTCTCCTGCTTCGAGCTTTGTTGTCCGCAGCGATCGAGCTCGCTGAGCCACTGCCGAGTTGGGGCATCGGGGCCTGCCACGCACAACGTCGCGGTGGTGAACTCCTGTCCCACCGGTACGCCGGCGATTCGGAGTCCTCGTCGGCTACCGTAGTTGCATTGCACCAGGACCCCTACTGTATAGCCGCCCGCGGTACGCTCTACCACTCGGGATGAGCTGCCAATACCGCCTTTGAAGCCATTGCAGAGCATGCCAGTGCCGCCCCCGACCGCGCCTTCCGCCACACGACCGCCGCGGGCGCCCTCCAGAGCGCTGAACACGTGCTCCGGGCGAACGTGAAAGCCATTGATGTCGTTCAGCACGCCATCCCAGGTCTCCGCCACGACCGGCAAAGCCCACCGAAATCCCGGGTGATTCCTGAGCAGCCACTGAATAGCAGCGTCTCGGACGATGCCCACGCTATGCGTGTTGGTGATCAAAACCGGCCCCTCGAGCAGACCGGACTCATCGACCCACGTGGTGCCGGTCATCTCACCGTTGCCATTGAGCGAAAACCATCCCGCAAATACCGGCACGGACGAGCCTCTGCCCCGCGGAAGAACGGCTGTCACTCCGGTTCGCACCGGCCCCTTGCCTTCCACCAGCGGGCCCTCTCCTCTAATCAGAGTAGTGTGCCCAACCTCGACCCCGGCGACATCAGTTATCGCGTTGTTCCGGCCCGGCGTTCCGTCGAACGGGATACCAAGATCCCGACTCCGCGTCTGGGAGAGCAGAATGGGGAGGACGGGAAAGACGGGAAGGAGGCCGGACAGAAGCATGAATACGCCCGCTACTCTGAGACAGCTCATTACTTCCCTCCCGCCCTTCCGGTTCTTTCAAACGCCCGGTCCAGAACGTCGAGCGCAAAATCGGCGTCCTCCGACGTGATGCACAGAGGAGGCTTGATGCGAAGCACGTTGCCATCCAGGCCACCCTTGCCGAGCAGGACACCCATCTCCCGGGCCGCTTCGAGCACATCGAGAGTCTCCTCGGTGGCGGGTGCGCGCGTAGCGCGATCCCTCACCAGCTCGAGGCCGAGCATGAGTCCGAGTCCCCGCACTTCTCCGACCATCCGGTGCTGCTCCTGGAGCCGGCGCAATCCGCGGAGGAGTCGACTGCCCACTTTTCGGGCGTTCTCCTGAAGTCCTTCTTCGTCGATCACGTCGAGCACAGCCAGCCCAGCAGCCATCGATACCGGATTTCCTCCAAAGGTGTTGAAGTGGATCCTTCGGGTCAGCGCCTCGGCGATCTCGCGGCGGGTGATGACTGCCGCCAGTGGAACCCCATTACCGATCCCCTTAGCCAGCGTCACGATGTCCGGTGTCACACCATAGTTCTGAAACCCCCAGTAGTGCTCGCCCGTACGGCCGAACCCCGTCTGGACCTCGTCGGCGATGCACAACCCGCCGTGAGCACGAGCAATGGCATATGCCTCCCGGAAATAGTTGGGAGCACCCCGAGTCACTCCGCCTACTCCCTGGATCGGCTCCGCAATAAAGGCTGCAATAGCACCGGGCGTGGAATAGCGAATCAGCTCCCGGATATCTGCCGCGGCCCGGGAGGCGACCTCCTCCGGCGACCCCGTACTGTTGCCGAGGGAGGAGTCGGGAGCGAGCGCGTGGTGCACTGCGATGGGACCAGGAAGTGGATATTTCCAGGTATGATGTGAGGTCAGTCCGATGGAACTGGGAGAGCCGCCGTGATAGGCGTTTCGCAGCGCGACCACATCGAGGTTGCCCGTATACAGGCGAGCCATCGTGACGGCCAGGTCATTCGCCTCACTGCCGCTGTTCACGAAATAGGTGACATCCAGTCCCGGTGGCATCTTGGACGCGAGCTTCTGCGCCAGTAGAGGCAGGTTCGGGTGGAGATAGATCGTGGTCGTGTGTTGGAGCAGATTGATTTGCTCCTGCACTCGCCGCACCACCTTGGGGTGGCAGTGCCCACATGATACCGTGACGATTCCGGCAAAGAGGTCCAGATAGCGCCGGCCGGTTTCATCGAAGACGTACTGCATTCGCCCTTCAACGATCATCAGCGGCTCACGGTACAGCGTGAACACCGCGGGGTTGACGTGGCGGCGCCGGAGCTCGAGCACTTCCTCACGCGAAGGACCACGGTACGGCCGAGGCGTGTAGTCAAACGGGGGCATTGCCAGTGGCGGCCGCATGACGTCGGTCATTCGTGGCTCCATCGGGTCGTGGTTTTCTTGGCTCGGGTCCAGAACTCGATCGAGCCCTGACCGGTGATGTCGCAGGCCCCGAACTTGGATTCGTTCCAGCCGCCAAACGAAAACGGCTCCCGAGGCACCGGCACACCGACGTTGACACCGACCATGCCCGCCTGAGCTCGAGAGGCCACATAGCGGGCCAATCCGCCGTCTTCGGTGAACACCGATGCAGCGTTTCCGTACGGGGAGGCATTCTCGATTGCAAGGGCCTGTTCCACGCTCGAGCTTCGGATGATCGCGAGAACCGGTCCGAACACCTCCTCCTGAGCAATACGCATATCGGGCCGCACGAAATCCAGAATCGTGGGTCCAATCCAGAACCCCTGTTCCTGCCCGGGCACTGTCACACCTCGTCCATCCACCAGGAGTTTTGCCCCGGCTGCAAGCGCTTCATCGATGTACTTCTCGATCCGCTCCTTGGCCTCCCGGGAAATGACCGGCCCGATGTCTCTACCGGGTACCATTCGTTTCGCCTGCTCCACCAGTCGAGCCACGATGGGCTCGGTCTCCGATACCGCAAGCATGACGGATCCTGCCATACATCGCTGACCTGCGCAGCCTGACATCGACGCGAGAACGTTACTGGCCGTCAGTTCGGGGTTCGCGTCGGGAAGAACGAACAGGTGATTTTTCGCTCCGCCCAGCGCAAGAGCCCGCTTCAGATTCCCAGCGGCACGTCGGTAGACCAGCTTGGCCACCCTGGTGGAACCCACAAAGGTCACCGCCGCGATAGCCGGATGATCGCAGATGGCTTCTACTGCCTCCTGTGTGCCATGTACGATGTTGAACACGCCGGGCGGCAGCCCGGCTTCGGTCAGCAGCTCGGCTATTCTGCCCGCGCTGAGCGGAACCAGCTCCGACGGCTTGAGGATCATGCAGTTCCCCAGCGCAATGGCGTTGGGAATGGTCCAGTGAGGTACCATGCTGGGAAAATTGAATGGCACAATCGAGGCGATCACGCCGATCGGGTAACGGTCGATCCGGCACTCCACCCCCCGACTGACCTCGAGCACCTCTCCCGGCACCAGCTGTGGGAGCGAACAGGCAAACTCGGTCAGCTCGATAGCCTTGACGATCTCCGCCTCGGCCTCGCTCCGGATCTTCCCGTGCTCCTCGGTGATCAGGCTCGCCAACTCGTCGAACTCTCGCTCGAGCAGCGCTCGATATCGAAAGAACACCTGCACCCGCTCCTTGATCGGGGTGGCCGACCACGAAGGAAATGCCGCGGCAGCGCTCCGGGCAGCGGCGTCTACATCCCCACTGCTCGAAAGCGGCACCTGCGACAGGACGGCTCCGTTGCCTGGATTCACTACGGGCAAACGCGGGGCGTCCACGTCGGCGAATCGGCCGGCTATGAAGTTCCGAACCGGGGGATAGGTGCCGGTCTGTGCCTGCCGGCTGGGAGCGAGTGTCGGGTTCAAGGGAGCACCTGGCGTTTCGGTTTTTCTTCGGTTAGAATGGTGGGGCAGCCCGGGAGAGCACTGTGACAGACCTGAGCCTGGATCAGAAGCTCCAAATACTAATGTCCCTCGCCACCGATGATCGGGAAGGGCTCCCTCCCCGGCTGCGCCACACTGACGATGTGGGCTCGCTTCGACCCCTCAACATCAGAGATCTTCGTCCTCGCGCCGGCTTTCGAATCAAGCTGTTGCGAATTCTTATGACCAACGCGTGCAGCTACAACTGCCATTACTGTCCCATGCGGCGGGACCGTCCCATGCCACGTACACTGCTCAAGCCGGCGGAGCTGGTGCGGATCTTCCTGGCCGCCGTGGAGCGCGGCTGGTGCGAAGGACTCTTCATCACCACGGGAATTCCGGGTCGTCCGCTCAAGGTAATGGACGACCTGATCGAGGTGCTCGAGCTCCTCCGCGAACATCATCACTTCGCCGGCTACATACATGTGAAGATGGTGCCGGGCGCCGAAGCGGCCCAGATTGATCGCCTGACGACCCTGGCCAGTCGAGTCTCCATCAATTTTGAAGCGCCGTGCGGCGCCAGTCTCGCCCGCATCGCTCCAGAAAAGAGCTTCTCGACCACGCTGCAGAATTTCGAACGGGTTCAGAAGCTCGTGCTGCTGGAACGGGAGGCTCGAGCCCATGGCAAACCGCGCGACCCGCTGCACCCCGGGGGTGCGAGTGGCATGACTATGCAGTTCGTGGTTGGCGCAACCCCGGACACCGATCGCTCCCTGCTCAACACCATTCGGCGGCTTCAGGCTGGAGGCGGCGTTCATCATCCACACTTCAGCGCATTCCGCCCGATCAGCAATACGCCGATGGAAGCGGCGCCTGCAGCGCCTGCCCTGAGGGAGCACCGACTCTACCAGGCAGCGTACCTCCTGGGGCAGTACGGCTTCGAACCGGAAGAGGTGGTTTATGAAGCTGGCGGCAATCTACCGCTGGAGGTCGATCCAAAGACTGCCTGGGCACTCAATCATCCGGAATGGTTCCCCGTCGAGGTCACCACAGCATCATCTGAAGAGCTGGTTCGAGTGCCGGGCATCGGTCCATTGACGGCGCG
>DATADG010000206.1:0-2465 GCA_036258655.1 Gemmatimonadales bacterium
CGTCGACGCCCCTGATGGACGGGTGGGCTTCCGCATGTTCTTGGATCATCGAGCGGATCTCGTCCTTATGGATCTGTTCATGCCCGAGCAGGAAGGCATCGAGATGATCCAAGAACATGCGGAAGCCCACCCGTCCATCAGGGGCGTCGACGACCCGATGCCTCGCCTCTTGCAGGAACTCCCGCACGAACTCGCGGAACGCGTGATCTGGTTCGCGGACTGGTGGGGCCCGGAGCCTATGGCGGTCCGCAGATGGTCTCGCGCCGGACCACCCAGCCGTACACTGGATCCCATCGTTCCTGGGATAGGGTGCGGCACGGCCGCTGATAGGGGGCTGAGTAGCGGTAGCGGGGTGGATACGAGCCATACGCTCCAAAGTAGCGACCATCGCGATAGGATGGATGGTAGTCCCCAGGATGGAATTTCAAGCCGCGGCGTACTCGGCGTTTTCCCCGGCCGCCTTCACCACCTTCTCCACCTTCGCCCACCGCCACGAACAAGGACTGCCGATCATCTGAGAGGAAGCGGCTTGCAGCAGCAAGAGCGCTCGCCACTCGGACTCCCTCGCCCCCGACTCCACCTTCGGCATTTGCCGACGAGCCGGTCGCGAATAGCCCCGGCATGCCGTCAGCCGGTTCCGGGCTCCCGGCGAACGACACTCCAGCATTCAGAACACCAACGAGCGCCGCTCCGATGAAGCTCGACTTCATGACTTGCTCCTCTCAACGCGCTACTCGGTGGGGCTCAGTTAGGCGTCAGACTAGAACAGAGATTCAGCTTACCTGCTCCCGTTGTCGGTCCGCGACGGTGATTTTGAGACTCACGAAGGGCTCTGAATAGATCATGAACCGCGGCATGGCCGACCCGACCGTTCCTCTCGTCGAGATCAACTCGGCCCTTCAGGGCATCACTTGGCCCGGCATCCCGGCCGCCAACGGCGCTGCCGTGCTGTCCATTCTGTTTCAGCTGGAGCGATCCCAGTGGTGGACGTCTGATCAGATCCTCGCCCATCAGCGCGAGCAGCTCGATACCCTCCTCAAGCATGCCCGCGCACACGTTCCTTTCTACCGCGAGCGCCTGAAGGGCATCGGCTCGCTGGATGCAGGCGAGCCCTGGCTGAACACGTGGCGGACCATTCCTCCGCTCCGACGCGAGGCGATCCAAGCGGCGGACGAGAACGAGGACCTTGTCACGGAAGAGTTGCCGGACGGCCACGGGGACCTGCGGGAAATCTATACCTCTGGTTCCGTGGGCAAACCCATCCGGTCTGTCCGGACGCAGCTCTGGGAGCTCATGTGGAGCGCCTTCACCGTGCGTGACCACCTGTGGCATCGACGCGATTTCCGGGGCACGTTCGCGGCCATTCGGGAGAGCGGGCCGGGAAAGGCGCTGTACCCAGACGGGCTCACGGCCGAGAGCTGGGGGTACTCCAGCGCCAGCATTGTTGCAACCGGTCCGATGGTGAGCCTGAACGTCACCACGCCGATCGAGCAGCAGATTGAATGGCTGCAACGGCGTCGACCCGATTACCTGCTGACCCACCCGACCATCGCTCACCGGCTTGCGGACTACTGCCGCCAGCACGGTATCGAACTGCCTGGCCTGAAACAGGTGATCACAATTTCCGAGAACCTGCGGCCCGAAGTGCGTGCTGCGGTCCGGACAGCCTGGGAGGTCCCGCTCGTCGACATCTACTCGACTCGCGAGGCAGGATACATCGCGCTGCAATGCCCGGACCACGAGCACTACCACGTGCAGGCGGAGCATGTTTTCGTCGAGGTCCTGGATGACACGGGCCAGCCCTGCGGGCCGGGCGAGGTCGGCAGGTTGTTGGTGACTTCGCTCCACAATTTCGCAATGCCGCTGATCCGCTATGACATAGGCGACTTTGTCGAGGTGGGCGAGTCTTGTCCGTGTGGTCGCGGCCTGCCGGTGATCAAACGCATTCTCGGCCGGACCCAGAACATGCTGGTGATGCCTTCGGGGGAGCGGCGCTGGCCGCTGCTGTCGTCCGGTAACATCGAGGACTTGCTCCATTTAGCGCCAATCCGGCAGTACCAGTTCGTGCAACGGGCACCGGACTGGATCGAGCTGAGGATAGCCGCCGAGAGAGCTTTGACCGAGGCCGAGGAACAGCATCTTGCCGGCTGGATCCAAAAGAAATTCGGCTATCCGTTTCGCGTAACGCTGAGTTGCTTTGACGAGATCCCCCGTACAGCCGCGGGCAAGTTCGAGGATTTCATCTGCCAGGTCCCGACCTGATATGCCGCGCTCTACATCCGGCCAGGAGATCTGCTCACGCCAGCCGACATTACCCCAATGACAAGGCGGCGGCGCCGGTCAAGCGCCCGACACCCGGGCGGTGATTTCGCTCTCGCGCACGGCGCGCTCGCCCGAACCGGACGATTTGATCCGATAGGAGACCTCACCGGTCTCGTCGGCCGGCATGAGACGGGTCACCTCGT
>DATADG010000207.1:0-10309 GCA_036258655.1 Gemmatimonadales bacterium
CGGAACAGCTCAAGGTGACGCTCGCGACCGACGCTATCATCGGCGCCATGGCGTCGCCCTCGATGCCGGGGACCGCCTACGTACTCTTCCACCATGTCATGGGTGAGTGCGAAGGGGTGCGCGGTGTGTGGGGTTACGTTCGGGGCGGAATGGGCGGCATCAGCAACGCCATCGCATCCTCCGCGAGAGAACGGGGAGCCGAGATCCGCACGAATGCGGAGGTGACTCGGATTCTGGTGAAGGGCCGGGATGTCGTCGGGGTCGCGCTGAAGGACGGCACCGAAATCCGCTCGCGAAGGGTAGCGTCCGGCGCCGATGCCAACGTTACCTTCCTCAAGCTGCTGGGCGGCAACCACCTGCCGCCGGAATTTGTAGAGGCCGTCCGACACATCGATTACAGCAGCGCCAGTCTCAAGATCAACGTATCTCTCAGCGAGCTTCCCGACTTCAAGGCCGCACCCGGCACGGAGCCCGGGCCGCAGCACCGGGGTACGATCCACATCTCGCCGACAATGGAGTACATCGAGCGGGCCTATGACAGCGCCAAGTACGGCTGTCCCTCGGAGTACCCGGTGATCGAAGCGACGATTCCGTCGGTGCTGGACGACACGCTGGCACCCCCGGGCAAGCACGTGATGTCGATGTTCACGCAGTACTTCCCCTACAAACTGGCCTCCGGACTCCAGCTGCAGGAGGAAAAGGAGAAATACGCCGAGCGCTGTTTCGACCTGATGAACGAATACGCCCCTAACTTCAGGCGATCGGTGATCGGCAGGCAGGTGCTCTCTCCCGTGGACCTCGAGCGACGCTTTGGTCTCACGGGAGGCAATATCATGCAGGGCGCCATGTCACTGAGCAGCCTTTCCTTTATGCGGCCAGTTCCGGGATACGCCGACTACCGCACCCCAATCCGTGGGCTCTATCTCTGTGGCGCCGCCACCCACCCCGGCGGCGGTGTCATGGGGGCCTGTGGCTACAACGCCGCCCGCGAGATCCTGCGCGACATGCGGGTTCGTGGCTACAAAAAGCCGGCCGGTGCCGGAGCATCGGTCTAGTGGAGCGAACTCTCCCTCGCGACGCCTACACATCGGACACGATGTTCCAGCGGGAGCGCGAAGGGATTTTCTACCGCGAGTGGTTCTGCGGGGGCAGGGAAGAAGAGATCCCGAGCCCCGGGGACTACATGGCAGTCAATGTTGCCGGTGAGAGCGTCCTGATCGTACGGACGGCGGAAGGCCGGCTGGTGGCGCACTACAATGTCTGCCGCCATCGCGGATCGCGGCTGGTACCTGAAGGATCCCGAGGCAAGGTGGGTGGAAGCATTCGCTGTCCCTACCATGCCTGGACCTATACGCTCGAGGGACGTCTTCGAACCGCCCCGTACCTGGAAGAAAGTGATGCTTTCGGTAAGGCAGAGCTGGGCCTGTGTCCTGTCGGGCTGGAAAGCTGGGGTGGCTTCATCTTTCTGAACCTGTCTCCGGCTGAAGCAGCGGCCCGAGGCTACGATCTGCCCAGCCAGCTGGGCTCGATACCTGCGCGAACCCAGCGGTACTGCCTGGCCGACCTGCGGTCCGGAGGACAGATCACGTACGAGGTCAGCGCGAACTGGAAAGTCCTGCTGGAGAATTACAACGAGTGTTACCATTGCGGCCCGGTTCACCCGGAGCTCTGCCGCCTGGTGCCCGCATTCAAACACCGGGGCGGCTCGGAGTTGGACTGGGATCGCGGCATTCCTCACCGCGAGGGCGCGTGGACTTTCACCGAGACCGGAACTACCCACCGGCGTCCCCTGCCTCACCTCAATGAGGACGAGCAGGTCCGGCACAAGGGAGAGTTGATCTATCCCAATCTCATGATCAGTCTCTCCGCGGACCACGTCACTGCGTATACGCTGTGGCCCCAAGATGCCGGGCACACCAACATCATCTGTGATTTTCTGTTCCATCCCTCGGAGCTTGCCAGTCCGGAGTTCAATCCCGCCGATGCGGTGGAGTTCTGGGACCGCATTAACCGGCAGGACTGGACCATCTGCGAGAGCGTTCAGCGCGGAATGCAGTCCCGTGTGTTTCAGCACGGCTACTATGCACCGATGGAGAACGCGAGCCTTGATATTCGTCGGTACGTTAACGAAAAGCTTGCCGTGAATCGTGACTAGAGCCTCGAGGACGTTCGCTTGAAACGAGAGTACGAGTACATCGTTTTGGGCCTGGGTGGATTTGGGAGCGCAGCCGCCTACTGGCTTGCTCGTCGGGCAAGGTCCGATGTCCTCGGAGTTGAGCAGTTCGAGCTGGGTCATGTCCGGGGCGAGTCGCAGGATCACTCCCGCATCATTCGGCTTTCCTATCACACTCCAGGTTACGTTGAGCTTGCTAAGCACGCCTTTCGAGCCTGGGCGGCGGTCGAACGAGATGCGGGGGAGCAGCTGGTGCTCCGGACCGGCGGACTCGACTTTGCCCATCGCGTGAGCGCCATTCCGCTCAGCAACTACACCAAGAGCATGACAGCTGCCGGGGTGCCGTACGAACAGATCGATGCTCGCGAGATCATGCGGCGGTGGCCGCCTTTTCGTCTGGATGAGGACATTCACGGTCTCTACCAGCCCGATAGCGGCATCGCGATGGCGGCCCGGGCAAATGCGGCTCACCAGCGCATGGCGCGGGCCCACGGTGCCACGCTCCTGGAACGGGTTCAGGTCGAGACCATCCGGCCGCTGAACGGAGAAGTACTGCTGGAGCTTGATGGGGTGCCGCACCGGTGCCGCCATCTGGTTGTGACCGCCGGTGCGTGGTCAAACCGCGTGCTCTCAAGCTTCGGGGTCCAGCTTCCACTCACCGTGACGCAGGAGCAGGTGACCTACTTCGCGACCCCCTATCTTGACGAGTTTCGACCCGACCGATTCCCAGTCTGGATCTGGATCGATGACCCCTCCTTCTACGGATTCCCTGCCTTCGGCGAGCCGGGCGTCAAGGTAGGTCAGGACGCCGGGGGCCAGGAGGTCACAGCCGAAACCCGGACCTTTGAACCCGATATCCCTGCGCTGCGGCGGGTTCAGGAGTTCCTGGCCAGGTATATCCCCCGTGCAGTGGGGCCGATCATCTACACCAAGAGCTGCCTGTACACCCTGACGCCCGATCGGGACTTCGTCATCGACAGGCTCCCTGAGCACCCCAATGTGGCAGTGGCTATCGGAGGGGGACACGGGTTCAAATTCGCGTCTCTGATCGGAAGCATACTCGCGGACCTTGCCGTGGACGGCCACACGGAACACGACCTGGAACCCTTTCGAATCGATCGCGCCATTCTGCAGCTCCTGAACCCACCAAAGCACTACATGGTGTGATTCCCGTCGCTCGCCGCATTGCATGACGCGGGAACCCGTGCAGCTGCGCCGGGTAATGGGCTTCGGCGATCTCCTGCTGTTTTACCTGGTCACGGGGTTTACCGTGCGTTGGATCGCCACGGCCGCGGCTGCCGGACCCAGCGCTGTGATCATCTGGCTGCTCGCCTGCCTGACCTTTTACCTGCCGCTCCTGTTTACCGTCCTCGAGCTCTCTTCCCGATATCCTGATGAGGGTGGCTGCTACGTCTGGAGCAAGCGCGCCTTCGGCGAGTTCGCCGGATTTATTACCGGATGGACTTACTGGACCTGCAACCTCCCCTACTTTCCGGGGCTTTTCTACTTCACGGCCGCCGCGGCGCTCTTCATCGGCGGGCCTGAGTGGCGGCGGCTGGGAGAGACGCCTCTATACTTTATCCTCTTTTCCTTGCTCGCTCTCACAGTGGCCGCGGGCCTGAATTTTCGTGGCCTCAACGTGGGAAAGTGGCTCCACAATGCCGGTGCGCTGGGACTGTGGCTTCCCGGCCTATTTCTGATGGTGCTCGGCCTCGCCGCATGGCTCCACTCCGGTTCTGCGACCTCGTTCAGTGCTGAGACCCTGCTCCCCAGTACACGTCTCAAAGACGTGGTCTTCTGGTCTACCATCGCGTTCTCACTGAGTGGTTTAGAAAGCGCCTCGATGATGGGGGAGGAGATTCGCGACGCCCGCCGGAACATTCCTCGCGCGCTGCTCATAGCCGGTATTCTCATTACCGGCTTCTACGTCCTCGGAACCGTCGCGATGCTGGTGACGGTTCCCGCGGAGCAGATCCGCAACCTTCAGGGCTTCATGCAGGCTATCGAGGTCGCGAGCAAAAGCATGGGTGTTGCCTGGCTCGTTGCTCCCACTGCAGCCCTCATCGTGTTGGGTGGGCTTGGGCAGGCGGGCGCGTGGTTTGCTGCCGGTGCGCGCCTCCCCTTCGTCGCTGGCATCGACCGTTACCTGCCGGCCGCATTCGGACGATTGCACCCGAAGTATCAGTCCCCACATGTCAGTCTGCTGGTCCAAGCCGCGGTCGCAGCTGCTTTCATCTTTCTGGGTCAGGCGGGGACATCGGTGAAAGGCGCCTACGATGTGCTGGTTAGCATTACGATCATATCGTACTTCATTCCGTACCTGTTCATGTTCGCATCGATGATCAAGCTGCAGGGGGAACCGGCGGGTCCGCAGGTGATCCGGGTCCCTGGAGGACGCAGAGCGGCGGTTGGCATGGCGGCGGTCGGGTTTACCACAACGACGGTGTCGATCGGACTGGCGCTCATCCCTGCCGAAGACGAGCCCAATAAGATGCTGGCCGTCACGAAAATCGTAGGGCTGACTGCGCTCCTGGTTACCGGTGGTGCAATGGTCTACTGGATGGGCCAAAGGAGAAGGATGTGAGTACCAGGGGAGGGATCCGCGAGCTGGACCGCGCGAGGTGGCGGGTGGTCCTGTCGCTGACGGTCGCTATGGTGGTGCTCTATTTCGGTTTCATTGCCTTGGTCGCCTACGGACGAGGAACTCTGGCAATCGAGGTGGTGCCCGGTTTGAGCCTGGGAATTCTGCTCGGCGCCCTGGTAATCCTGGCATCCTGGCTGCTCACCTGGGTGTACGTGTGGTGGGCCAATCGCTACTACGACCCGCGGGTTGAGGCATTGACCCAGGAGTCAGCCGAATGACGCAAACCCCGCTGGCGGAGACCGCTATTGGCCAGCCGAATGTGGTGGCCATGGCGTTCTTCTTTCTCTTTATCGCCATCACTGTTGGGATCACCTGGTGGGCGGCCCGGCGAACCCGCACGACCGAGCACTTCTACGCTGCGGGACGCTCAGTGAGCGCCACCCAGAACGGCTTTGCGCTTGCCGGTGATTACATGAGCGCGGCGTCCTTCCTTGGCATCGCGGGTCTGGTGTCGACCACGGGATTCGACGGCTTGATCTATTCCACAGGCTGGCTGGTTGGCTGGCCGGTGGTGCTGTTTCTGATCGCCGAGCCCCTCCGAAATCTGGGTCGGTACACCTTCGCCGATGTCGTGGCCATGCGGCTGCGTCAGTCCCCGGTGCGCATCGCCGCGGCGCTTGGCACGCTGGCCACCATCACTCTGTATCTCATCGCCCAGATGGTTGGAGCCGGCGGGCTGATCAGGCTGATGTTCGGTTTCAGCTACGAGCTGGCCATCATTCTGGTCGGTGTCGTCATGATCAGCTATGTGCTCTTTGGAGGGATGATCGCCACCACATGGGTCCAGATCGTCAAAGCCGTCCTGCTCATGACCGGAGCTCTGCTGCTCGCTGTTTTGGTACTGCTCCAGTTCGGCATGGATCCGACAAGCCTGTTTAGCGCCGCCGCCCAGCGCTACGGTGCCGGAGTCCTCGCGCCGGGACGGCTGGTGTCCAATCCACTCGATGCCGTGTCCCTCGGCATGGCACTGATGTTCGGTACTGCCGGCCTGCCTCACATCCTCATGCGCTTCTACACCGTTCCGGATGCGCGAGCAGCGCGAAGCTCTGTGTTCGTAGCCACGGGTCTGATCGGGCTCTTTTACCTGCTCACCTTCATCCTGGGTTTCGGAGCCATGGTGCTGGTCGGCCCGGACGCCATCCGCAAGGTGGACCAGGGCGGCAACATGGCCGCGCCACTTCTGGCCGAAATGCTGGGCGGCACGCCGTTCCTCGGTTTCATCGCTGCCGTGGCGTTCGCCACCATCCTCGCGGTCGTAGCCGGCCTGACACTCTCTGGTGCAGCGGCCCTGTCACATGATCTCTGGGTCAGTGTCGTTCGCAAGGCGCATGTCGGAGAGCGAGAACAGCTCCGGGTGGCGCGCATTGCGACAGTGGGGCTCGGGGTAGTAGCCGTGGCTCTCGGGATCATCTTCAAGGGCCAGAACGTCGCATTCACAGTTTCCCTTGCGTTTGCCATCGCCGCCAGCGCCAACTTCCCGGCTCTCGTCCTGGCGATTTTCTGGCGGAGCTATACCACTGCGGGAGCGGTGACCAGCATGACCGTGGGCACCCTGGCCACGCTGGTCTTGATCTACGTTTCACCCACAATCCAAATCGATATACTGGGACACGAGACGGCGTGGTTCCCCCTCAAAAATCCAGCGCTCGTCACCATGCCGCTTTCATTTCTTGCCGGCATTCTGGTATCCGTGATGCGTCCGGAAGTCAGAGCACACGAGGGATACACAAATGTGGAGCGACGCATGCATCTGGGTAGTGAAACGTGAAGAGTGAAACTGCTCACTCTTCCCGTTTCAGTCTTCACACCTTGGTCCGAGCGCCTTCAACACTTCCCGATCGAACTGCACCGAGAGAGCTTCGCGTTTAGAGTAAGGGCCGGGCTGATACACACGCGATTGAACGCCGAGCTGGCTCTGCTCGCAGATGTGCCAATCCTGGCGGTTAGTCATATCCCAAAATTGAATCCCGTCCTCCGGGTTCCAAGACGGATCCTTCAGCGTGTCCGGGTGGAACAACCAAGAGCAGAAGATCCTGGTGCGGTTCATCGCCTCCGGCCATAGGGTGTGAAACATGACGTAGTCAGGGTGCAAGCTCAGCAGCATGTTGGGAAAGATCGCGTAGTAGTAGACCCGGTTCTGGTCCTCTGCCGGCAGGTCACCGACCATCAGACCGCAGGACCGGCCGCTCAGCGTGAGACTCTCGCTGCCCTCGTTGATAACCATGAATCCGCCGGTAAAGGGTCCTTCGATCAAATCGTTTTCGCCGCTCGTCGGCGGGGTGATTTTCGCTAAGGGTGGGTGCACCGGTCCGCAGTGGTAACACTCGGAGTAGTTCTGGAACAGCAACTTCCAATTGGCACGAACATCGTATTCGATGGTCCGCGCTACCACGAGGCGAGGGAGGTTGAACCGGGTAAAGCGGCCAATGAGGGGCTCGAATGCCCGGGTGAACGGCTCCGGGTTCTCCGCGAGGTTGATGAAGAGAAAACCCTCCCAGCGTTCGATCGACACCCGGTGAAGTGGGTAATCGGCTTTGCTGAAGCCCTCAATGTCTGCGGAAGAAGGCGCGCCGATGAGACGGCCGTCGAGGGAGTAGGTCCACGCGTGATAGGGGCACTGGATCGTCTCCGAAAAACGTCCTCGGTGTTCCTCGCAAAGGCGGGTGCCCCGATGGCGGCAGACGTTGTAGTACGCGCGAGGCGTACCACTTCGATCGCGCAGTATGATGATGCTCTCGTTGCCGACCGGCTGGAGGAAGTAGTCGCCGGGCTGGGCGATTTGGTCTTCCCGGCCGACACACAGCCACCGTTGCGTAAAGATGCGTTCAAACTCCTGTTCCAGGATCTCCGGTTCCACGTAGTATCGGCGCGGCAAGGTGCGGGCGCCATTGATTGCAATCTGCGTGGTTTTGAGGAACTGGGTCACGGGAGTCTCGATGTTATCTGATTCTGAATTATGCCGGGCGCGGCCATGGGAAGGAAGGTTGGTTGACGCGGGTTACCCGCGCAGAGTGATCCAGATAGTGGACGGCTGACGTGGCCGGGCATAGCGTTGGTTGCTTACTTCTGGCCTCGGTTGTACTCACTGCACGGAGGTAACGTTATGGCCAACAAGTCGATAGCGTCGACCAAGTGGATGGTGGCGCTGGCACTAGTGCTCCCAATGACTGGTTGCCTTGCAGCTGCAGCGGCGGGTGCCGGCGCGGGGATCTACCTGACCTCCCGGGGCGCCGAGTCACTGGTGGAGGGGTCGATCGATCAGATCGCGAGCCGGGCTCGGGCGGTGATGAACGAGGAGGGTATCGTAGCCGAGGGCTCGAACACCGAAGACGGTGGTGATAAGCGCGAGCTCAAGGGCAAGAAGGGTGACCTAGACATTACCATCCAAATGGAACAGCAGAGCGACCGGACAACCAAGGTCGAGGTCACCGCCCGGGAGAATTTGGCGGAATGGGACAAGGACTACGCGCAGCAGCTGCTCCAGCGAATCGTCGAGAAGGGCTGAGAACTAGGATTCGGCGGGGACTACTACTCCACGACACTCCCCGAATCCAATTCGCGCCGCGCCAGGGCGATGGCATGTGGCCCGCAAGATCACCTCGTCTCCATCTTCGAGGAACTTGCGGGTCTCTCCATTCGGTAGGCTTACCGGATCGGCTCCTCGCCTGGTGAGCTCCAGCAGACAACCCCGTGATTCCTCCGTTGGCCCTGAAATCGTTCCGCTCGCGAAGAGGTCGCCGGGGCGCATGTTGCATCCGTTGCTCGTGTGGTGGGTGAACATCTGCGCCATGGTCCAGTAGAGATCAGCCAATCGGCCGCTGCTGAGTCGGACCGGAGCTGCTCCTGCCTCTCGCATCCCTGCCGTGCAAAGAAATACCTCGACCTGCGCGTCGATGCCGCCGGACAATCGCTCGCTCTCATATGCCAGGTACGGGAGCGGCTCCGGATCTCCGATCGGTCGTCTGTACGCCGGGACTCTGAATGGCTCCAGGGCTTCAAGCGTGACCACCCATGGCGAGACTGTTGTTGCAAAGCTCTTGGCCAGAAACGGTCCCAGCGGCTGATACTCCCAGCTCTGGATGTCTCTGGCAGACCAGTCGTTTACCAAGCAGAGTCCAAACAAATGATCCTCCGCGGCAGCAAGCGGCACCGTTTCACCCAGTGCATTCCCCGGCCCTACAAAGCAGCCTATCTCGGCTTCATAGTCCAGCGCCTGGCTGGCTCTGTACACCGGCTGTTCTGAGTCAGGATTCTTGATCTGACCCTTGGGGCGCCGCACCGGAGTCCCACTGATCACCAGCGAAGAGGCTCGACCATGGTAGCCAATCGGCACCCACTTGTAGTTCGGGAGCAATGGATTCTCAGGCCGGAATAGACTCCCCACGTTGCTGGCGTGATGAATCGAGGCGTAGAAGTCGGTGTAGTCTCCAACCTCGGCGGGCACGAACATCTCCGCCTCGCGCATCGGCACCAGGATGCGTGACTCCAGATCCGGCGCTCGGCGGGGCGTCGAGGAGCCCGCCGCGAGAAGGGCACTCACCTGGTTCCTGAGTTCAGACCAGCGGCTGCGGCCCAACGCCAGGAGCTGGTTCATTGTCGGTTGGGCGCAGGCACTGGCCAAGGGCTCCGCAGGAACTCCCGTCACATCAGCGCTGGCGGTCAGATCCAGGATTTCGTCCCCGATCGCCACTCCAACCCTAGGAGAGTCGCTGGTATTTCTACGCCGGAAGACTCCGAGCGGCAGATTCTGAATTGGAAAGTCGGGGTGGTGCTGCGCGGAACTCACCCAGGAGGTCAGGGTGGGAGCGTGGGTCGCATTCACGCCTGCTGCACGCTGGGCCCGAGCGGGTGCAGCAACTGCAACTCAGTCAGCGGCTCCGTGAAAGAACAAGAACCAAACGAGACCATCACCTCCTGCCGAGCTTGTCGCAGATCATTCAGCTTCAGTCGCTGGCCTTTCCAGGAAATGGCCTGGTCCTCGATTTGAAACGCTGACGGCGAGCTTTCCTGAAGAACCTCTTGAGCCTCCTGCTCATCCATTCCAGCTCGTAAGAACGCGGCCGCAAGAAACAGATTCAGGAATCCGAACATCGGCGCGCGTTCGCTGTCCGGGGCATAGGTCAGCCGGTACTCTGCTCGAACCAGATGGTGCAACCCGGCGGTGGCTTTGAATGCTACCCTGAAATGAATGCATGCCGCGACAAACCGGATCAGGGCGCCGGGACTGGGGAAGGCGTCGCGCGTGATACCACCGGTACGAACCTTGGCACGGGCACCCGTCCGCTGAATCATTGCCAGCAGCGGGCCCGGGTCCCGATCTACCGGTATTTCGACGTAAGTTTGCAGACGGTCGGTGACCCGGCGCATGATGTCGCTGATCCTGTCCGCCGAGTCGCTTTTGACTTCGAGCGTATCGACCTGTGCGAGAGGGGATCGCTCATTGAAATCTCGTATGGCTGCGAGATCGGCATCGAGTTCGCTTCCTGACAGGG
>DATADG010000208.1:0-9255 GCA_036258655.1 Gemmatimonadales bacterium
CTCGTCGATCCAGCAGCGCCACCCACCGATGTGCCTTACGTGGTGGGTGCCAACATGCTGGTCCGCCGAGCTGTCGTGGAGCAGGTCGGCTACTACGATCCGAGTCTCCGAATCGCCGAGGACTTCGATCTCTGCGTGCGGGCGCGTCAGGCTGGATGGCGCGTTGTGTTCGAGCCGCGAGCAATTTCGGAGCATCGCCACCCCCGCTCGACGGTTCTGAGTTATCTGCGGTACCAGTACAAGATTGGCCGCTATGGCTGCCGGTTTCGTCTCAAGCACCGCGCTGCGGTCCCATTCGGCCGCTGGTATCCAACCACACCGGCACGGGCGGCGCTACTTGCCCCCGTGTACGTGGGGATGGCTCTGGGTCGCATCGTGGTAAAGAACGTCGCGGTAGGAGCCATTCGTCCGCTGCTCTGGTATTTTCCCCTTATTGCATTGGGGCAATGCTGTGTCGTCACCGGCGTAATTCGCGGGCTCGCCGATCTGAAGAGTCAGTAGGCCCCTGGTTTACTGCAGATACCCGTTTGCCCTCATTTCGTCGCCACAAATAGTCTCGAAGGTTTGGGTGCGACGCGCATCCCACTCCCGCCAGTGCGGCATTTTGTAGGTCTTCGTGGGATTGCGCTGCACGCCTACCTGCTGCTTCCAGACGGACTGCGGCAAGTCCAGGCCGAACGGCCGGAGAATCCGTTGCTCGAAGCATTCGTAATCAGCAATTACATCCTCAAACCTGACCGTGTTTCCAATGCTGGTGCGGAGGTGCTGATTCTCCACCCGCCAATACCAGCACAGCTTGGCGAAACGGTCCATGGTGCTCCACTGGTCAAAGAACGGGTCGGATTCATGCGGCCTTAACCACCAGTCATACATGTATCCGGGCTTCAGTGCGTTCGTCGACATCATCGTACGCACGACGTCCCGTCCGTCCCTCACCAGGTGGATGAAGCCAGCTCCCGGAAAGTGGCGCTTCAAGGCGTGGGAATGCCGGCGCAGCAGCGAGTTGACCTCGCCATACACAGTGAAATCCTTCATCCGCGTCCGGAGATACATCTCCTTCTTGCGAAACGAAGCTATGTAGCGCTCCGCATCAGCGGGGCTGAAGAAAGCCCGGCGGTAGGCATCGATATCACTGCGCGTCGGCTCGTGAAACACGGCCGCGTTGGTAGACATGTTCAGCACATCCGCCAGGAACGTCGTCCCCGACCGGCCAATTGCCAGGATGAAGAAAAATCTCTTGCTGGCAATCCACTGCTCGACCTGACGATTGGTGACCCCGAAATGACCCGTCACCCGCACTGCCTCCATCAGGCGCGATATCTCCGTGCGCAGCCGCTCCGATCGCATGTCCACCAGCGAGCGAGCATTTCGGGCCAGATCGAGATTCATAGTGTGATTCCTTTCAGATCGTGCCATTAAACATTTCCTGCAGGATTCTCCCGGCAGCCCGCTCCCAGGTTTTTTGGGGAGCCGTGGCTAAGCAGAATTCCGAGGCACGTTGGAGTTTCGCTGGAGACTTCAGCAGATCGATGATGGTCGTCGCGATCGCTTGCGTGTCGCAGGGATCCACCAGCCAGCCAGACTTGCCATCGTCGATGGCTTCAGGAATGCCGCCGCTCCGGCCACCCACAGAGGGAAGCCCGCAGGCTGCTGCTTCCAGAAAGACCAGACCGAAACCCTCGACATCAGGCGGCTCATCCCGGGATAGCAGAACAAAGAGATCGGCCAGGTTGTACAGCTCTACGATTTCCGAAAATGCCATGCGCCCTAGAAATCGTACCCGCCCTTCCACGCCCAAGCGGGTGGCTAACTCCTGCAAGCGCGGCAGGTCCGGCCCTTCCCCTACAATCAGATACTGGACCCCCGGGACACAGCGCGAAATCGCCGGCAGCGATTCCAGCATGCGATCCACACCTTTATAAGGATACAGACGGGTAACGGTGAGGAGGATCCGGGCGCCGCCGGTCCGGTATTTCGCCTCGAACTCCGCCCTGACGATGGTTTTCTTGAACATCGCTGGGTTTACACCGTTGTGCACAGTGACAACTCTGTTCCCGTCGCCCGGCGTCTCTTTGAGTACGGCATCACGGGTGTAGTTGCTGACAGGAAAGACTTTCCTGGCCTGTTGAAACACGTCCCTCTTGAGCCTACGCGTCAGGACGGTGCGTACGCTGTTCCGTATGCTGGCGAAGTTGTCGAAGACCTCCGTCCCGTGGGCCGCCACAAAATAGGGAACAGGCATGTTCCCTAGTGCGGATCGACATGCCGCCCCATCGGGTAACCATGTGGGGCAAAAAACAGCATCGGGACGTTGCGCTCGAATCAATGTCCGCAGGATCCGGGCGAACAAGGGAGTGCTGAGAAGGGCGCTCTGCGGTGTACGGATGCGAGTGATCTTGTACGGTAGGTCGCGGTCAAACTCCTCCATCCCGTCGA
Organism: Gemmatimonadales bacterium; assembly: GCA_036258655.1. Lineage (GTDB taxonomy): Bacteria > Gemmatimonadota > Gemmatimonadetes > Gemmatimonadales > GWC2-71-9 > CAVVWJ01. The sequence continues at coordinate 2,437 of DATADG010000208.1, forward strand.
GCTTGCGGCTGACTACGTGTACCCGCGCACACTTGCTGAATTGCACGGCCAGTTCATGGCTGTAGTTGGCCACTCCTCCAAGAAGTGGTTTGAAGTCATAGGCGGGCATCAGGATGGTCTTGTTTGTCATCTCGCTGGAACTGGCCGCCGTACTAGGGGCACCCGGACTGAAAAGCCGGTTTGCGCGAGTTTATTCGAAGAGATCCAGACCGTGACACTTGCCATCCCAGTACAGCATAAACTCAGGCGCACGACTCGGCATGAGAACTCTCTCACTCACATGCCGGCGCCGAATCCAACGCAATGTGCACCGCTCGGCTGTGGATGCCCAAGTCCTGAACCGTGTCGCTGCGGAATATCTCAGTATCTATGGAAACAGCGACCGTGCCGTCCAGACAGCGGAGCACCAGAAGCGGTGTTTCATCGTCCATCAATCCGGTGATGTTCTTTGCGGTAGGAAGCTGTACCGAGACGGTCATGACCTCACCGCTCTGGGAGGTATCTTCCGCTACCGTCCACTCTGCAGGTATCAGCTCTCTGCCGCCGGGGCTACCGTGAGCAGACTCGGTCCTTGGATCCGAGCAGCCTCCGACCATTGAAGCCCAGGCCACCACCCATAGATAACGCACACTTCCTCCGGTTCCCAAGCAGAACAGCCCCGGCTTGCCAAAGATCTTACCTTTGGCTCGCCGAGACTGTCGCTGCTCGGCTCGCTAAAAAATTCAGTTGCCGGTCGGCAGTGCCGTCAGAGTAAAGGTGAGATCGTTGAAATCGGCATCGTACCCATCTTCGTACGTCAGCGTCCACACCGGGTAACTGCCGTCTACGCGCAGCCGCGGCGGGTTCGTCAGCAATGGAGCGACCATCTCGGCAGCGATCTCGGTACCCGCTGCGAACGGGCCTGCAAAAACCAGCTGCTTGCCAATCTGCTCGTAGCAGCCGTCGTCAGTCAGCGTCGCCCCGATAGGCGCGGTAGTCCGGAAAATGTTGCCGTGAGCCTGGCAGCTGGAGCTGTTCAGCACCACCTTAAAGCCGGCCTCCTCCTCCAGCTTCAAAGTACACTCGACGAAACCACCGGGGGCCGAGCCGTCCACACAGGAGAGCGAGCTCACCACCGGAGCCTTGGGATTCACCATCTTGGTGGTAGTGCTAGTAGCACCGTCATTATCAGTGACCGTCAGGCTCACCGGATAGCTCCCCGCAGCCTCGTAGATATGGAAGGCGCTCCGCTGAGCGGAACCGGCCGTCCCGAAGTTCCAGTTCCAGCTCACAATCTCGCCGTCGTCGGTGCTGGTATCCTCGAAGTCACACCGCAAAGCCGGGCACTGGAAGGAGAAGTTGGCAGTCGGCGCCAGGTTCTCCCGGTCCTCGGGCTTGTGGGTGTCCTTGCAGGCCGTGACCAGGCCCGCGCCAACCGCTGCTACTACGAGCCAAACCAGTGCTCTCATGGTGCGCCTCAGGGGTAGGTTTGTTGTTTCGGCTGCAAAACGCCCGCAGACTTCCGTCCAGCCCGCAGCAGGAATCCCTCTGGGCGGGCCCATTACACGTAGCTTCGACTCGACTGGTTTGAGCTGGAGATTTCCCTGCACCCCGCCGGAGGTTGCCCTCCGGCGGGTTCTGCGCCTCAACGACTTCTGAGCCTGGAGCTTACGGTGCTGGTGAAGCCGTCACCGAAACCACTGCGTCGTTAAAGTCCGGTTCACCCGGAGCGCCCGCGTTACCGCCATCGTCGATGTTGAGCGTCCAGCTCGGTGAGCTGCCGTCAACCTGGATTCCCGGATCGCTTGCTGGCGGATCGGTTGGACCCGGTGTACCCCGAACGAAGTGGATGCCCAGCTGGGTCCCGGGTTCGAACACCCACGGCGCGCCAGTGTTGGTCAAGACGGTGTATTCATTCCCAGGCAGCTGGTTACAGAGATTGAAGAACACGATCTGTTCCCTAGGCGTGGTGATCTCGAGTCTGTTCCCTGTGAAGTCGCATGCCTCACTCACGATAGTGAACTTCACCGTAGAGCGGATGCCGACGGTTAGGATGCAGTCCACGACCGTGCCCGTGGTGGTGCAGTCCTGGCTCTGAGCCTGAGCTACGGTGATCTGTTCGGTCACGGTGCCAGTGGCCCCGAGGTTGTCGGTCACCGTCAGGGTGACGCTGTACGTACCCGCATTCTCGTAAGTATGAGTCACATCCACACCCTGACCAGGCGCCGTATTATCACCGAAGTCCCACGCTGCAGCCTGGATCGTACCATCGGGGTCGGTGCTCAGGCTGTGGAACCCGCACGGCGTGCCTTGGGTACAAGTGGTGCTGGTCAGTTCGAAGTCGGCGACCGGGGGTTGGTTGGTCGTTCCACCGGTCACAGTAACCGGGGCGCTGTGGTCGTCGGTGTTGCCTTCGTTGTCCGTGACGGTCAGCGTGACGGTGTAGGTTCCCGCCGCTCCGTAGGTATAGGTCGGGTTCTGGAGATTGGACGTGCCGTTGGCTGGATCACCGAATGTCCAGCTCCAGGTGGTGATGGTGCCGTTATCCGTACTCGCATCGGCGAAGGTACACGGGACATTCGCAGTACATGCCGGCGGCGTAAAGTTCGCGTTCGGTCTGGTGCCCGGACCGATACCGCCATCGTCATCGCCGCCGCATCCGGCCACGCCAAGGAGAATGACAGTTGTTGCAGCTAGCAGGCGAAGTGATCGCATAGAGTCTTCCCAGCCAAAGAGTGACGGTTATTCCACACGGAAATCGGCGGAGGTGGTAGCGCGTGACTGTACGCGACCCGCGCGCCGCATGAGCCAGAGGCGTGCCAATGGGATACTCCCGTCGGCGCCTCTGCGCTTTCCTCATCCAACAATCGCTGCCACATGAACCTACACACTGCCCCTTCCGCGCCTCACCACGCTGCGACGAACCTACAATTGTGGCGAGGAGGCCATAATGGACGGACCCATTCTACCCATGGTGTAGCACGGGCGCTGGCTCATACATCACATAACAGCGCCGCTCCTCCGTCTGGTTGACGCCACTACTTTGGGCTGACTACGTTTACGGGCTGTAACCATGACGGACCTGTCGCTGTCGCGCAGCCAGATGCTGCTCCTAAGCGGGTCGGCCAACCGAGCACTCGCCACTGAGGTCGCCGCCCACCTGGGGCAGCCCCTCTGCCAGGTCACGCTCCGGCGGTTTGCTGACGGCGAGATCTTCGTCAAGATCGATGAGAATGTGCGAGGGCGGGATGTGTACATCATCCAGCCCACCAATCCGCCGGCGGAAAACATGATGGAGCTGCTGCTCCTCATGGATGCGGCGAAGCGAGCCAGTGCGGCGCGGGTCACTTCCGTCATCCCGTACTTCGGCTACGCGCGGCAGGATCGGAAAGATCAGCCGCGGGTCGCGATCAGTGCCAAGCTGATGGCCAACATGGTGTCCATGGCGGGCGCCGACCGGGTTCTCGCCATGGATTTTCATCAGCACCAGCTGCAGGGATTCTTCGACCTGCCGGTCGATCATCTGTATGCCGCGCCGGTGTTTGTGAACCATTACCGGCAGAAGAGCCTGCGAGACCTGGTCATCGTGGCACCCGATGTCGGCTCCGCCAAGATGGCGCGTGGTTTCGCCAAGCGACTCAATGCGTCCCTGGCGATCATCGACAAGCGGCGCCCCTCGGCCAACATCGCCGAAGTCTTGAATGTGGTGGGTGAGGTCACCGGGAAAGACTGTATCATCCCGGACGATATGATCGATACGGCGGGCACCATGGCAGAGGCAGTGACCGCATTGAAGCGCCTGGGTGCCGTGGACGTGTACTGCTGCGCCACCCACGCCCTGCTGTCTGGGCCGGCGGTCGATCGTTTGATGGCGTCAGGCGTGAAGGAAGTTGCAGTGACCAACACCATCGCCATACCGCCGGAGCGGCGTTTCGATCGGCTCAAGGTGCTGTCGATTGCGGGACTGTTGGCCAAAGCGATCGGCTACACCCACAGCGATCAATCGGTAAGCTCGCTGTTTGATTGAAAAGGTATTCGCTATTCGAGGTTGGCTGCTCCGTCCCGGAACTGCCCTCGAGTTCAGCGAAGCCAGTAGCCAATAGCGAGTAGCCAGTAGCCAACAGCCACAGAGCCAATAGCGAACAGCCACTTAGCGAGAACCAACAATGGCCCAGCAAGCAAACCTCCAGGCTGCCACTCGTTCGAATACCGGCAAGGGTGCCGCCCGCAGTCTACGGCGCTCCGGTAAAGTCCCCGGTGTCATTTACGGGCACAACCGGCCGCCCGAGCCCCTCGCCATCGACACAGCGGCACTCAACAAGATGCTGATCGGCGTGAGCGCCGGGACTACCGTGTTCGATGTGGTGGTCGATGGCCGCCCCGCAGTAAAGGCGCTGATTCGCGAGATTCAGCGGGATTCGGTGCGGCCGTCCGAGATCCTCCACCTCGACTTGTACGAAGTCCGAGCGGACGAGAAGGTCACCCTTTCAGTGCCCATTCACCTGGTCGGCGTACAGGACGGGGTTCGCAACTTCGGCGGCGTGCTCGACCACGTGCTTCGGGAGCTGGACATCGAGGTGCTCCCGGCCGACATCCCCGAGCACGTGGAGCTCGATGTCACCAGTCTGGCCATCGGCCATTCACTTTTCGTCCGTGACGTGAAGGTAGAAAAGGCAGAAGTGCTGAACGACCCCGACACTCCTGTCTGCACTGTCGTGGCGCCGCGGACTGAGGAAGCGCCGGCACCGGTCGAAGAGGCCGCGGCTCCGACTGAGCCGGAGCTCATCCGGAAGCCCAAGCCTGAAGCCGAGGACGAGACCGAACCGAAAGCCTGAGCTCTGCACACGATCGTAGGGCTCGGGAATCCGGGCTCGGAGTATGAGAACACCCGTCACAACGCAGGATTTCGCCTCGTCGATCGGCTCGTCGAGCGATGGCAGATAGGGCCATTCCGCCGGGTCGATCGCGCCCGCGAAGCGCGAGGGCACTGGAAAGAATTTGAAGTAACGGTGCTCAAACCGCAGACGTACATGAACCGCAGCGGGGCCGTGGTGGCGTCACTGCGGTCCAATCCCGAATTCGATCCCAGCCGACATCTACTAATCGTCGTTGACGATGTTGCCCTGCCGCTGGGCCGATTCCGGCTCCGGGGGGCCGGGTCGGCCGGCGGGCACAACGGCCTCAAGAGCATCGAGGGGGCACTGCAGCGTCAGGATTACCCCCGGCTGCGCATCGGGGTCGGCCCGGCCCCTCCCGACCTCGACAACCTCGCCGACTACGTGCTGGACGAGTTCACCCCCGATGAGCGTGATACGATCACCGCGCTACTCGATCCTATGTGCGAGGCAGTCGAGTGCTGGCTCGAGCATGGAATCGAGGTCTCGATGAATCGGTTTAACAGATGAGTTCGCCGGATAAGTTGTCACTCTTCGTGTGCTTCGTGCCTTCCTGGTGAAGTAGCTCGCATCTATGCTGCGCCTCGGAATCGTGGGACTCCCGAACGTCGGCAAGTCCACGCTGTTCAACGCCCTCACGTCTGCGAAGGCGCTGGTGGCTAACTACCCCTTCGCCACGATCGAGCCGAATACCGGCATCGTGCAGGTGCCCGATCACAGGCTCGATGCACTTGCGCAGATCGTGAAGCCGGAACGGACCGTCCCTGCCGCAGTGGAGTTCGTCGATATTGCCGGCCTGGTGAAAGGCGCCAGTCAAGGCGAGGGACTGGGTAATCAGTTTCTGGCCAACATCCGGGAAGTAGACGCGATCCTCCATGTCGTGCGCTGTTTCGAAGATCCCGACGTCCAGCATGTCATGGGCGCCGTCGATCCGGTGCGCGACCGCGAGATAATCAACATCGAGCTCGGGTTGGCCGATCTGGCCAGTGTGGAGAAGCGACTGGACAAGACCTCCCGAGCCGCCAAGTCAGGCGATCCTCAGGCCCGACTCGAGCAGCGGCTTCTGGAGAGACTCCAGACCATCCTCGCCGAAGGCAAGCCAGCCACACTGCTGAAACCAACCGTTGAGGAAGCCAGTACCTACCGCTCGTTCAACCTTCTTACCGCGAAGCCGGTTCTCTATGCGGCGAATGTGGCTGAAGACGAGATCGCCACGGGCAATCGCTTCGTGGAGGAGCTCCGAGCTGCTATTGCACGAGACCAGGAGACCGCAGAGGTCGTCACTTTTTCGGCGAAGGTAGAAGCCGAGCTGGCGGAGCTCGCGCCGGAGGATCGGCACGATTTCCTGGAGTCCCTTGGTCTCAGCGAGTCCGGGCTCGACCGCCTGGCCCGCGCAGCCTACCACCTGTTGGGATTACAGAGCTATTTCACCGCCGGTGAAAAAGAGGTTCGCGCCTGGACCATCCACCGCGGGGACAAGGCGCCGGCGGCCGCCGGTGTCATCCACTCGGACTTCGAGAAAGGCTTCATCCGGGCGGAGACGGTGGCCTATGGCGATTTCGTCCGGGTGGGCGGCTGGAAACCTGCGCGCGAACAGGGACTGGCCCGCGCCGAAGGCAAGGAGTACGTCGTGCAGGATGGAGACGTGATGTTGTTCCGTTTTAGCGGGTAACCGCAGGCAGGCAGACGGACGAACGGCCACGATGCGTCCGGCTTGTACTGCCCCACTGCCCCGCTGCCCCGCTGCCGTTATCTTCCAACCCACATATCGCCTCCCCGTCCTCCACCAGGGCCGGGGCAACCGAGCTGCTTTCGCGGCTCCACGTCCAAAGGAAGGTGTGATGACCCGTCAGTACGAGGTGGTCTATATCTTCGATGCCGCTCTCGAAGAGACCGCCATCAACGAGCGCCTAGCGCGCTTCCATGCCCTCATTCAGCAGGCCGG
>DATADG010000209.1:0-2825 GCA_036258655.1 Gemmatimonadales bacterium
TGCCCCTCCATCACAACGCAACAGGCCAGATGGCATCCGCCGCCACCTGGCCTGTGTCGGATGAGCGAACCGAGACGGCTATCGAGCCGGTTCGATGCGCTTGAGTATTGCGGCCGCTGAGCTCCCGAGAAGTGCGTCGTCACGCTCCGGCTCGGAGGGCAGGGTGATCAGCGCTACCCGCTTTGTCGTGACCGGAGCGCCGGACGCATTCGCCGCCACAAACGCCTTGGTGTCGGTGATCCTGCTGGCCGCAATGGGCGCCTGATCCGAACCGAGCAGCGCGGCCGCTTCCGGGGGTGGCGGCTCGACCGTCACGGTGATGGTGGTCGACACCGTGCCGGACGTCGCGACAACCTCCACGGTACCACCGATAGAGTCATTCGCCGTCAGAAAAGCCGCGTTCGGGTTCTCCTCACTCGGCGCGATCTCGGCTAGCGCCACATCTGCCTCCTCCGCGAGCGCGAAGTTCACCAGGCGGCTCTCCAGCACCGTACCGCCAGCCGTCCGCGGGACCGCCAACAGCTCCACGGTCTCACCCGCCGGGACCGACGCGGGCGGGTCCTCGAAGGTGAGGCTGGCCGTACTGCTGTTCACCACGGTCACTTGGATGGTATCGGTCAGTGTCGTATCTCGATTCAAATCAGGAAACGAAGCGATGACTTGTGTGGCGCCGTCACCGGCCGCCTGGAGAATTGCACCAACCTGCCCGATGCCAAACTCGTCTTCTGGGTCATCGGCAGGTCCGACGACGGCAACAACCGTCACCACAGCGGTGTCTACGGCTGTGAAACCGATCAGCGGGTTTCCAACGATCCGACCATCATCGATATCCATCACGGAGCCAACGGCGGCCACCATGCTATCCTCGGCCAGCGCGAAGCTCTCGGGCGTGACCGCCATGTTGAGATTGAAGATCGGCGGATCGGTCGAGATGTCGTCGCCGGCGTCATCATCATCGCAGCCTACTGTGAGAGTGGCAGCCGTCAACAGGCCGATGACTGTGAGTCGCATAGGCAGAGCTCCATTGAGGTGGAGGCGGGCGCAGGCTGCACTCTCGCACAGCTGACGTGCGCCTGGACGCGCAATGCGGAGAGCCGAAGCAAATGCCTGAGCCAGGAACAGAGCTCACTGCACCATCGCCTGCGGCGTGTTCACAGCGAATTCTTGACAGTGCGCAGAGGATGCCGCCGACGGACTCGCCCGCACGATTAGTGCGGAATATGGGTGATCCTCCTTGAGGTGCCAACCGGGGACGCAGAGCGGAAAGCCTGGTCCAGGTCTGCCGGCCGCTCAGGCTCCGTCTAGCCGACCGTTGTCAGGAGTCCTTGCTTGGCGCGGTCGAGAAATCGACTTTCGGCGCATCGCGCGCACCAGGGGTGGTAACCTCGAAGTAATTGCGTGGCCGGGCACCCGTGACCTTGGCCGTCAGGGCCGCCGGAAAGCGCCGGATGTATGTGTTGTACTGCTGAGCGGCCTGGTTGTAGTCGCTCCGCGACACCGCGATCCTGTTCTCGGTCCCGGCCAATTCATCTTGGAGCCGGATGAAGTTCTGGTCGGACTTGAGCTGCGGGTAAGCCTCCGAGATCGCCAGCAGGCGTCCCAGCGCGCCCGTCAGCTCCGCGTTGGCGTTGGCCATCTGCTCCGGGTCGTTGCTGCGGATCGCGCCGCCGAGCTTCGCGCGCGCTTCCGCAACGCGGGTGAACACCTCCTGCTCTTGCTTGGCGTACCCCTTGACCGTCTCCACGAGATTCGGGATCAGGTCCGCGCGCCGCTGGAGCTGCACCTGGATATTGCCCTGCGCGGCGGACGCCTGCTCGTCGAGGGTCTGAATTCTGTTGTATCCGCACCCCACGACGAGCATGGGGAGGATCAGGGCCAGCCAGCGACGTTGCATCGACAGTTCTCCGGTAGGAGTGATATCGGGATTCGGGACATGGGACTCGGCAGAGTCGGTGGACTCGCGGGCCGATCCGTGGGAGCGACAGCAGGAACGCCACGCCAAAGCGAGCGCGTTCCGGACGGACATCAAGCCCGCGGGTGCGGCGACACTCCGCGCCCCCCCAGCCCATCGATGTGTGCGACCAGGCGCTGCACGCCCGCCAGATAGCCGGCAAGAACGCCGGGAGCGTCGGACGCTGCCAGCGGGGCGTTTCTCCGCACGTGGCGGACCACTCGGACGAATGGGGTGGAATCGAGCCCCGCCAGTTCGCCCACCCGTGTACTCAACGCCTCGTAGTCGGTCGGCGGTTCTTCACCGTGCAGCCGCAGGGTCGCGCGGAAGATGACCATGAACGTGCTCAGGCTCCGCTCGAGTAGCTCGATCAGACGCTTCCGGTCCCCGCCCGAAGCGAGCACACCCTGGCGCAGAGCGAGCAGCTTGCCCATTGCCTCGTGCTCGGCCTGGAGTCGGAGGTGCTCGCGGTCCACGCGGATCCCATCCGAGGGGAGTGTGCCGTGCAGCACCTGGTGCCGGCCCAGGATGTCAGCGTACTCCATCGGGAAGATGTCGGCGGACGAGCGCCACTCCTCCACGGTCAGCATGAGCGGCGGCGGGTTGCCTGCCTCCGCCCACGCGCGCGCCACTGATGCCTCGCGCTCCAGCGTGTCCACGTCGAGCGCGTCGACGAGCACCAGGACGTTGTAGTCCGAGCGTTTGGCGATGTGCTCGCCGGCGGCCGTCGAGCCGTAGAGAACGGCCGCCCGCAACCCGGAGCCGTACACCTTCCCAAGCTGCGAGACCAGCTCGTCGAGCGTCATCTTAGCCATAGGTCACCAACTCCGACTCGAGCCGCCGCCGCCGAATCCACCCCCACCGCCGAACCCGC
>DATADG010000210.1:0-5923 GCA_036258655.1 Gemmatimonadales bacterium
ACCGCGAAGCTGTGCCCGGAGACATACCGCAGGAACGCTCGCACCACCACGATCGCCGAGATAAACGAGTCAATGAATCCCACCGCAAACATCGGCACATCGTTTGGAGACAGAGAAGGCAGGCTCTTGGCGAGATCATAGCAGGTCGCGGCCAACATGACAGGAATCGCCAGAAAGAAGGAGAACTCGGTGGCCGCAACCCTCGTGAGGCCCAACGCGTAGCCGCCCATGATCGTCGCCCCGGATCGGGATGTCCCTGGAATCAGCGAGAGTACCTGCGCAAGCCCGATCCCGAATGCGGTGCGTCTCGGCAGTTCTTCCACTTCCTTGACCCTGGCCTCAGGTGCCCAGCGTTCAATCAACAGGATGAGGACACCGCCGATGACAAGGGCCCAGGCTACCACCATGGTACTGAACAATCGATCCTTGATCCATTCGTGCGCGACGAACCCCACCACCGCCGCCGGCAAGAACGCGATTCCCAGATTGGTCAGCAGCCGCTGGCTTCGGGGATTGCTCCCTCCCGACCGGATGAGCTGGCCGATCCGCTCTCGATACAACCAGACGATGGCCAGTATCGCGCCGAGCTGAATGAAGATGTCGAACGTCTTGGCGCGTTCGTCCAGAAGGTCGAGCCATTCACTGACGACGATGAGGTGGCCGGTGGAGGACACCGGGATGAACTCCGTGGCGCCCTCGACGAGTCCCAACACTGCTGCTTTCCAGAGCAGCTCAGATGACACGGACGAATGTCACCCAAGAATGTCCTGGTAGAAGCCCTCGTACATGGGGACTATCCGCTCGGCCGAGAACTGCTCCGCCTTGGCTACTGCGGCTTTCCGCATGGCGGCGTGTCGCTCGGGGTCCCGCAAAAGCTCGACCGCCCGTCGGCCCATTGCTTCTACTGAGCCGACTGGTTCCAGGATTCCGTTTACCCCGTCGTCAATGACTTCGGGGAGACCACCGGCACGGCTGGCCACGACCGGAGCACCGCACGCCATGGCCTCCAGGGCGGCGAGTCCGAAAGATTCTGTCTGCGAAGGCAGGATGAATAGGTCGCTGCCCTGGAGCAATGAGGCCACCGAGTCGATTCGACCCAGGAATCGCACGTCCCCTTCTACCCCGAGCTCTCGCACCTCGTTCTCGGCGTCCATTCGCTCCGGCCCGTCTCCGATCATGATGAGTGTGGCCGGCACGGCGCGCCGGATTCGGGCGAAGACCCGCACCACATCCTTCACTCGCTTCACTTCACGAAAGTTCGAGACGTGGGTGACCAGTTTGTGTCCCTCTGGCGCCAGCCGTTCCCGACAGCCCGGCTCATTGGGCCGATATTCCTGAAGGTTGACGAAATTGGGAATGACCTGGATGGAGCAGTTGCCGCACCCGAACGCTCGGTAGGTCTCGTCACGCAGGTACGACGAAACAGCCGTGACGCCATCCGACTGCTCGATTGAGAACTTGGTGATCCCGTAGAAGCTCGACTCCTGCCCCACCAGCGTAATGTCGGTTCCGTGCAGGGTGGTGATGACGCGCAAAGGCCATTCCCCGTTCAGCATCTCGCGGGCTAGATAGGCGGTGGTCGCGTGGGGGATGGCGTAGTGGACGTGCAGCAAGTCGAGCCGCTCCCGGAGCACCACCTCGTGCTGCTTGGATGCGAGGGCCAGCGTATAGGGATAGTGGTCGAAGAGCGGGTAGCGGCCCATCCGGGTATCGACTTGATGGAAGTACACTCGTTCGGCGTACCCCCGCAGCCGGAAGGGAGAGTCGTAGGTGATGAAGTGGATTTGGTGGCCGCGGCGCGCCAGCTCGAGCCCAAGTTCGGTGGCGACAGCTCCTGATCCGCCGTACGTGGGATAGCAGGTAATCCCGATTTTCATGGGGGGCTATGGGATAGCGTCCTGTCCCAAAATTGAACGATCTCCGCCGCGAGCTTCTCGGGGGACCGGGTGGCATCCAGCATGATCACAGGCCCGGTGAGTTGGTGGCGAAACCACGTCTGTTGACGTTTGGCGTACTGCCGCGTGCCGATAGTAATGGCCTCTGCTACGCTGTCTCGCGGACGGGAGCCGTGGAGATACTCGACGGCCTCGCGAATGCCGATCCCATCCAGTCCTGGCGCATTCGCCGGGTGCCCTTCCGCCAGCACAGCAGCAACCTCCTCGATGACTCCACGCCGTACCATCTCCTGTGCCCGCCGGGCAATCCGTTGGTGCAGCACCGGACGGGGCACCGTCAGCACAATGTACCATGGCTCGAACGAGCCCTGGGACCTTGCTGCTTGCTGCCAGTAGGATAGCGGCCGCCCGCTGAGCAACGCCACCTCAATAGCGCGGGCGGCGCGCTGTCGGCCTCCGCCACGGAATCCTGGATCCAGTCGGGCCGCCCAGCGCAGTAGCTCGATGGGTTCAAGCCGCGCCGTCCAGGCGTCGAGCGATCGTCGCCGAGCCGGATCGAGCGTCGGCTCGGCGAAAAGCCCCTCCGCGAGCGCCCGCACATAGAGACCGGTGCCTCCCACGATCATGGGCGACTTGGCGCGCTCGCGGATATCAGCTAACCACCCGGTAGCATCACGTGCAAAACGTCCAGCGCTGTAGCGAACGCCCGGATCGACCAGATCCACGCCGTGGTGCGGAGCTCGCGCTCGTTCCTTTCGGGTCGGCTTTGCCGTGCCGATATCGAGCCGACGGTATATCTGGCGGGAATCTGCGGAAATGATCTCGACCGGCCAGTAGGCGGTAAGCGCCAGCGCCACCGCAGTCTTTCCGACAGCAGTTGGCCCCAGCAGGACTGGAACCCTACCTCCGGCCAAACCGGCGCTCCAGCTCCTCGCGGGGCAGCTGCACGATCGTCGCCCGGCCGTGGACGTCGTGGGGCGGCAGGTCGGTGGCAAACAGGCGAAGCAGCAGCTCGCGCATTTCGCGCTCCTCCAGACGTTCGCCTGCCTTTACGGCCGCGCGGCAGGCATAGGTGGCCGCGAACCGCTGAAGCCGGTTTGTCCAACCACCGAAGCGTCCCCGTGCCAGATCGGCTATCATCTCACGGAAACAGGCTTCGGCATCGAAGCGCGGGTGCGGAGCCGGGACGGCATGCACCACGACCGTCCGCCCGCCAAAGCCTTCTACCTCGAAACCAACTCGTCTGAGCTCCTCGCCGTGGGACTCCACTGCATCCCATTCCTCATCGGTCAGTTCCATTGTGAGTGGCAGCAGCAACCGCTGCGCGGGAGCGCCGAGTCCGCTCAGCTGCGCCATCACTCCTTCATAGAGAACCCGCTCGTGTGCTGAATGCTGGTCGACGATGATTACACCGTCCGACGCCTGGTACACGATATAGCTGTCGAATACCTGGAGCAGCGGAGCGGCAAAACCGGCCGGAGCCTCATCTACTGCTGTTTCGGCAGCACTGGAGTCATGGGGAGAGAACAGCAGATCGGCATCCACTGGCTGCACTGCTGCACCTGGCCTTCCAGTCGCGGACCACGCCGGCAGGCTGCGCCAGTCCCCCACCGGTACCGCGGCAACGAGTGCACCCAGGGCCGAGCGTACCGCCTCCTCGGTGACGCGCTCCACCCCGATGCGATCACGGAATCGAACCTCGAGCTTGGCCGGATGAACATTGACATCAACGTCCTCGGCTGCCACTTCGACCTGCAAAAAAAGGGACGGACGATCGCCGGGGTGGATGGCGGCGCGATAGCCTGCCTCGGCCGCGCGAATCAGAAAGGGGTCCTTGAATGGACGGCCGTTCACAAAGAGCTGGGTTCTCCTCCCGGTCGGCTGAGCATCACCGGGACGCTGAATGTAGCCGCTGACCCGAAAGGCACCCGCGGCGTAGTGCACCGGCACCAGGGTTCCTGCTAGGTCCTGCCCCCAGACAGCTGCGAGGCGCTCCGGAGGTTGCTGTCCCGCCGGCACGGTAAGCCGGCAGCTCCCGTCCGCGTGCAGCTCGAATCCAGTCTCAGGATGTGCGAGCGCAAGCGTGGCCACTGCTTCGTGTGCGGCCCGTGTCTCACTCGCTGCAGACCGCAGAAACTTGCGCCGCGCCGGCGTGTTGAAGAACAACGCCCGCACGCAGACCGTGGTCCCCCGTTGACGTGCTACGGTTCCCACCCGTTGCAGCCTGCCGCCGACGACATCGAGCTCCGTGCCCGCCCCGGTCCCGTCGTACGTGCTGAGTGTCAGCCTGGAGACAGAGGCGATGGCGGGGAGGGCCTCGCCACGAAATCCGAACGTGGAAACGCCCACCAGATCGGCGGCGCAGCGCACTTTGCTGGTAGCATGTCGGTCGAGTGAAAGAACGGCATCCTCACGCCCCATCCCGGAGCCATCGTCGCTCACCTCGATCCTGACCTTGCCGCCGTTTTCCAGCTCGACCCGGATGTGGCGAGCGCCGGCGTCCAGCGCATTCTCGACCAGCTCTTTCACTACCGACGCCGGGCGTTCGACCACCTCGCCTGCAGCGATCTGGTCGGCCACAGCATCGGGGAGAATGGCAATAGAACGAGGCATGGCGAAATCTACCCGCTGATTGCAGCGATAGCCTCGGCGGTTACCCACCCCTCGGCCGGTCCCGCGCGCACGAGCACCCAGCCTCGATCCTCCCGCAGCATCCGCACGGCTCCGCCTGCCTCGAGTGATCCTACAGCGGGAGCGCGACCGTGGGGTGACAGTCTCATCGTGGTCTGGTCCAGCACCACCGCCACAGGCCGTTGCTGCCAGGCTCGCAGCCCAATGCCCGCTGCGGCGGATACGACGGCAAACACCAAGAGCACCAACCATCGGTCTCTCCACTGAGGCCGGAAACTCCACCCCAGCCATCCCGCGATCCACACGACTCCTCCCAGCAGCAGTAGCTCCTCAGATCGAATTGGTGGCGACCATAAAAGGCGCGCGGACCTGCTGTCCGGCGCAGGCGTCAGGCGTAGAGCGCGATTGATTGTGGGCTCGCGCGGCGCCAGTCGGCTGGCCTGAACCCATGCAGCCGTTGCCCTCCCCCGGGCTCCGAGACGGTAGTACGCGGCACCGAGATTGTACCAGTGCGCTGCCACGGAGGGCTCGAGTTCCGCTCGCCGGGTAAACCCCTCGGCCGCAGCGCGTAGTGCTCCGGTTTCGTAGAGCGTCTCCGGAGGAGGTGCCTGGCTCGCAAGCGACCCGGCGAGAAGAGGGAGTATCAGCAACGCAGGTGCCCCCCTCCCACGCCAGCCACGCAGCGAGCCGCCCAGGGTGCGGACCAATTCCTCTACTTCAGCCATCAGGTCGAGGTCTTCAGCTGATAGTTCCGGAGGGCCATAACGACGGGCCAGCAGACGTTCTCGCACCATAGCGATCCGCGCCGCCGTATCCCCGTCGGCGCCTGCCGCCCGAACGGCAGCGGCTAATCCGGTCCGGGAACGCTGGTCAGGGTCAGGGACCAGTCCGCGCACCAGTGCATCCAGTTTTTCCTCGGCTGCTCGAAGGCCGGTTACTTGTGTAGTGGTCCGAGGTGCGGTCCGCCTCCGCGGCCGTCCCCATAGCAGAGCCAGAATCGGTGGACCAAGAAAGATCGCCAGCCAGGCGACAGTGCTTACGCCTCGGGTGAGCTGCCAGAGGAGGGAACTGGAGGTTGCCTCGAGGAGAGGCGGTGGCAGAGCCGCCGAGACGCCGGCGTCCCCACCCGGACTCACTGGCAGGGCAGCCGCCGGAACCTCGGTAGTGTGATACGCCCGAGCTGCCAGGTCGTAATAGCTGTAGCGCACGGCCGGCAAGGTGAGCGGACCCGCCGAGTCGGCTACAACCAGATATCGAAACGTCTTGACACCACCCACCCGTCCGTCAGTCGTGGTTACCTGCTCTTCAACCCGGTCAACATAGGCACGGGCATTATGCGGCCACTTCACTTCGGGCGGCGGCCACAATGCCGTGTTTCCTTCACCGGCCAATGCGAG
>DATADG010000211.1:0-6001 GCA_036258655.1 Gemmatimonadales bacterium
GGCGTCGTCACACCGCTCAGCTTGAACTCGATCCGCTTGACCTCTTTGTTCCGCTCCACGTCGACAATCACAATGGCGTCGCGGGCTCCCCGTTTAGCCGCAAACGCGAGGTACTTCCCATCGGGTGACCAGTTGGCCTGGGAGTTGATGAAGCGGTAGGTCTCGTAATTGCTGCTCACGCCAGACTTCAAGATCCGGCGCTTCACCTTTCCGGTCGTACCGTCCGCCAGGTACAGGTCCACAAAGTAGAAGTCCTTCTCACTGAAGTACGCCACCTGCGAGCCATCGGGCGACAGAGCCGGAGCGAGGTGCAGAGTTCCATCCGAGCGCTTCTCGGTGAGAAGCTCCTGAGCGATGGCGGCGGCCTTGGCCCTGGCCCCGATCTCCGGGAGGTACTTCTTCTGCACGGCGTCCCGCCATTGGGTTGAGAGCTGATCCAGCGTCAGGCCAATGGTCCGCCGAAATGCCCCTTCGATGCCGCCGGCCAGAGTCGCCTTGAGAATGGCGCCGACAGCCTCGTCACCCCACCGCTCGCCGATGTAGGACCAGAGCGCGTGTCCGAACCGGTAGGGGAAGTACTCGTAGGGATCGAGCGTCATCTGCTCTATCGTGGGGAGGTTCCCTTCCAACGATGCGTCCCTCAACCACATGGCGGTCTCGGGATGGATGGGCCCGCTCGAGAGGTACTCCGCCATTCCTTCCGCGAACCAGAGTGGAGGATTGATGGCGATCAGGGTGGCGAGACCGCTGCCGGCACGGCCCCGAGACCATGTGTCGTATTGGAACTGATGCGCCATCTCGTGCAGCAGGACGTGCTCGAACTCCGCGTAGCTACCCGTGAAGGGGAGCACGTTCCGATTTCGTTGGAAATCGGTGAAGCCCTGAGTTCCCTCGCCCGGGCCTTCGCCGCCAACGTTGGTCTGCTGGAAGTCGGAGTGAGAGGCGTACAGAATGATCGGCTTCCGCTCCCGAAACTCATGGTTCAGCACCTTGGAGAGCCGGGCGTACCCCCGTTCCGCCATACGGGCGGCGTCCATGGCTGCTACGCGCTCACGCTCGTAGTAGTACACGTCGAAGTGTTCGGTCTGGATGATCTTGAAATCGAACGTGCTGTACTGGACCTTGTTCCGGCCGAAGTATTGGGCCTGAAGCAGTCCAGGAGCGAGCAGGAGCACCAGCAGTGCCGGGGCAGCGCGTCGAAGCATAAGCGTCCTCAATCTAGGTAGAGCTAATCAGCAGCTCGGGTGCATCGTCCCAGAGACGTTCGAGCTGGTAAAACGAGCGCGTCTCCGGGTGGAACAAGTGAATGACGAAATCCACGAAATCGAGCAAGACCCACCGGCCACCGGTCAGCCCTTCCACATGATGCGTCTGGTGGCCACGCCGGTGCAGCTTTTCCATGACCGACTCTGCAATGCCACGCACGTGAGCGTCCGATGTTCCGGAAGCGATCACAAAGAAATCGGTTGCATCGTTCAAGCCCCTGAGGTCAAGCACCACGAGATGGTTGCCCTTGAGATCCTGGATTGCATTCAGGGCCAGACGGAGTGCTTCAGGTGGTTGGGCCAGCGTCCGCAGCTCGGGTGCGTCCCGTACCATCTACCGGGGCCCTTCCTCTGATGCCGGACCATCCTCGACTTGATAGAAGATGCCCCAGGCCCCCGGACCGACGTGCGTCCCCAATACCCCTGTCGCAAGTGTCACCAGGCAATCCCGGACGTGATATCGATCTTTCAGCATGCCCGCGATACGCCGGGCCACGTCGGGTGCGTCGGCATGAGCGACGCCAAACCGAACGACCTTCGGCCGGGGCGTGAGACGCCGGTCCAGCACCGCCAACACCCGAGCTTCCACATTTTCCCTCCCTCGCACCCGTTCGACCGGTACGACAGTGCCGTCGGCGTCGAGGGAGAGTATTGGCTTTACGTCCAACATACCGGCCAACCACGCCTTACTTCGCGAGATGCGTCCGGATCGGAGTAGATTATCGTACCGATCCACTGTTAGAAGCATACCCGATTGCCTTCGCAAACGGTGGAGCTCCGCTGCAATTCGGGGGCCGGTCCATCCAGCCTCAGCCAGCTCGGCTCCCCGGAGCGCGAGAAGCCCAACGCCCAGAGAGGCTGATTGGCTGTCCACCACATGCACTCCCTGTAGACCACCCGCCCTGATGGCTGCCTGCGCAGCAGCAAAGGTGCCGGAGAGGCTGGAGCCAAGGAGTACGGCAACGATCTCCTCGGCTTCCTCTTGCGCATCTCGAAAGGCACGAATGAAGTCGGCCGGAGCCGGCTGCGAGGTCGTGGGCAGCTCGGGAGACGTGCGCAATCTCTGATAAAACTCCTCCGGTCGAAGCTCCACTCGATCACGGAAGGTGGCACCGCCAAAGACGACCTGGAGCGGAACCATGGTAATGCGATAGCGGTCGAGCAGGTCGTCAGGCAAATCAGCAGAGGTGTCCGTCACGACCCCTACTGCCCGGCGCTCAGGGTGAGCCAGCCGCCGGTGCTGGACCCGCATATCCTGGGCCTTGGTGGTATCCACCCGGCCCCACCGCGCCGCATAGCTAAAGACGGCCTCCGGTGTATCGGTGTGCACATGGATCTTGAGGATATCGCCGACGACGGCCACGACTGTTGACCCGCCAAACGCATGCATGGCCGAGCGAACTTCATTGGCCGTCGGCAGGCGCTCCCCTCGAACCAGCACTTCAGTGCAGAACTGGAAATCTCGTTCAGCAGCGATATCCACTGCCGCGGCCGGCAGATATCCTCCTTCGGTTGAGGAGGCAGGAGCAAGGTCACCACTCGGAAGAATGGGATCGCCTCTGATGAGGCGGACCACTCCTTCGAGCATCCGGACGAAACCCTTACCGCCCGCGTCCACCACCCCGGCATCCTTGAGTACCTGCATGAGCTCGGGGGTACGGGCCAGCGCAGCCTCGCCCTCCTCCAACAGCCGCCGCATGAACGCGCCGATATCAGGAGAGGTGCGGGCGATCGGTTCGGCAGCGATGGCCGCTTCCCGCGCGACGGTTAGAATGGTGCCTTCCCGCGGGTCGTCCAGCGATTGATACAGACGATCGGCCCCGTTGCGAATGGCGCAAGCAATATCTGGAGCCGTCGCTATGGTTCGGTCCTCAAGCGCATCGCTGAAGCCCAGAAGAAAGTGCGCGAGCATCATGCCGGAGTTTCCCCGGGCACCCAGCACCGCAGCCTGGGCCATCACGCGGGCGGTCTCCGGCAGCGATGTATCACCCAGCGCCTTCAGGGCATCGGCGACAGCTCGGAGGGTCAGGCTGAAGTTGGTACCGGTGTCGCCATCGGGAACGGGAAAGACGTTGATGCGGTTGATTTCGTCGCGACCGGCCGCAACCCAGTCGGCGGCGGCCAGGAGCGATCGCGCGAGGCGGGGACCATCGACATAGGTGATCCCCGCGGTCATCGTCCCCTGGTCAGCCTGCGACGACCGTGACGCGAACCTGAGCATGGACCTCGGGATGCAAGCGAACTGTCACTGCGTGAGCACCAGTGGTCTTGATCGGGTGCTCCAGCTCGATGCGTCTGCGATCGATCGTATGCCCTTGGCTGGCAAGAGCATCGGCGATGTCCTGCGAGGTGATGGATCCGAACAGCTTTCCTTCCTCGCCGGCTTTCCCGCTGAGGGTCAAGGTGACCTCGCTCAATCTCGCGGCGACTTTCTCCGCCTCGGTCCGCTCCGCCTGATCACGGGCGGCGCGCACCCGAGACTCCGCGGCCACACGCTTCTTGTTGCCTTCCGTGGCCTCGTATGCCAAACCCTGGGGTAGCAGGTAGTTCCTAGCATAACCTGGCTTCACCCGAACCATCTCACCGGCCCGGCCAAGGGTTTTGATGTCTTCGCGTAGAATGACTTCGATCATGTTTATCCTCCGGTGGCCGACGCCGAGAGCCGTCGTCGGAAATCTAGCCAGGTGTCGGCAAGTCCCAGTAATGTGAGTCCGCCGACCACAAACGGCAGCAGGAACATGGCGACGAGAGTGATGGTGGCGATGATCGGCATCGGCACTCGCTTCGAGCCGGCCGAAAAGACTGCCAGACCACGAATGGCGTAGAGAACCGCCCAGACCATCAGAAGATTTGCGCCCAGGGTACGCCATATGGGGGGCAGGGGCAGAAGACACAACGCCAGCCCGACGACCCATCCCCACACCAGTTGGTCGGTGAACTCGAACTCGGCAAAGCGTGGTGGTGGAGGTCCGAGCGGGTGGCGGGCAATCCGATGGTGCCAGGCCCACGCAAGGCGCAGACCGGCGAGGCCGGCCAAAGTCAGCAGAGCAGGGTAGAACGTCCCCACCGTACGGACCATGGACGACATCTCATTCAGCAGACCCGCGGCGCCCGTCTGCGGAGCCGTCTGCTGAAGCCGCACCACTAGCTCGCGGTTGTGGGTCCAGAGATCGTGTTCGACCGTGCGCTGCACTTCACTGAGCCCCACATCGAAATGCCACATCCATCCCACCAGGGCAATGCTCGCCATAGCCGTTGTGGCGAGAACCCGAGAGAAGCCGACTGATGGCCGCCACACAGTCAACGCCAGGTATGTCCCGGTGAGCAGGACTGCGGCGGCGCGCGAAAACTGACCGGCCAGGTCGCCAACCTGATTGAGCCACAGCATTGACCAGGTGCCGGTTGCAAGAATCCAGAGCCATTCGCGAGCCGTGCCCGGGCGGCTGAGCAGTAGCAGCCCAGCCAGTGGACCGAACAGCAGGACCGGCGGTGCGAGCAGCAGGTATCCAAGGAGCACGAGGATAGGCCCCCAGCCGATGGGTAACCGTGCCTGCCCCGCCGCCCCTCGGCCCCGCTGTGCTTCTGAGGTCAGCCGCCGAATCCCTTGATGTAGGGCAGCAACGCCAGCTGACGGGCTCGCTTGATGGCAGTGCTGAGCTGCCGCTGATGCCGGGCGCACGTGCCCGAGAGCCGGCTGGGCAGAATCTTTCCCCGCTCGGTCAGGAAACGCGACAGCGTGCGCTCGTCCTTGAAGTCCACGATCCGCACTCCCGATTCGCAGATCGCACAGGTCTTCTGGGGCCGTCTCATTCGTCGTCCTCCTCATCGCTCTTGCCCGCAGTGACCGGCACCGGCTGGGCACCTTCGCTCACCACAACAAGATGGCGGAGGACTCCCTCATCGAGCTTGATTGCCCGCTCGAACTCCGGCAGTGCTGTAGGATCGGCGTCGAATTTGGCGATGACGTAGTAGCCGGTCTCATGCTTCTTGACCGGGTACGCCAGTGTGCGCTTCCCCCAATGGTTCACCTGGGGAGCTTCGGCGCCGGCCTGCTGAATGAGGGCATGGAAGCGCGCTAGGCGCTCGTTGATGGCGGTCTCTTCGAGAGCGGCATCGAAGATATAGACCACCTCGTACTGACGGGTCATCACACCTTCCTTTGGACGTGGAGCCGCAAAAGCAGCTCGGTTGCCCCGCCCCTGGTGGAGGACGGGGAGGCGATATGTGGGTTGGAAGATAACGGCGGCGTGGCAGGGGGGCAGTGGGGCAGTACAAGCCGCCCGCTTCGTCTCGCAGGTGGAAAGAATTGTAGTTGCTGCCCGGCTGCCCCGCTGCCCGTCTGCGGCTGCCGTTACCCGCTGAATCGGAACAACATCACGTCACCATCCTGCACGACGTACTCCTTGCCTTCGGCGCGGGCCAGTCCCTGTTCGCGCGCTGGTTTCCAGCCGCCCACCCGGACGAAATCGCCATAGGCCACCGTCTCCGCCCGGATGAAGCCTTTCTCGAAGTCTGAGTGGATGACACCGGCGGCGGCCGGCGCCTTGTCGCCGCGGTGGATGGTCCAGGCGCGAACCTCTTTTTCACCGGCGGTGAAATAGCTCTGTAGTCCCAACAGGTGGTAGGCTGCGCGGGCCAGGCGGTCGAGCCCGGACTCGCTGAGACCAAGGGACTCCAGGAAATCGTGCCGATCCTCCGGCGCGAGCTCCGCCAGCTCGGCTTCTACCTTCGCCGAA
>DATADG010000212.1:0-4533 GCA_036258655.1 Gemmatimonadales bacterium
CATCGAAGGAAAACGCTGTCCCGGCTGGCTGTATCTTGCCGCTAATTCGCGACCCGGTACCCTCATACGCTACCTGGATGAAATCCAGCCACTCGGTGACGGGGAGTAAAAGCTGGTCCTGAGCCCAGTAGCCCAGCAGGACTCGACGTGCCATTCGGCTCAGCTGTACCTCGAGGAGCATGGGCTCCAGTCCCGGCGGACTGTCCGAGACCGGCATGAGGTTGTCTTCTGGTATGACCGTGCGCACATCAGGTGGCAAGGCCGGAGCCACAGTATCGACGTGAGGCGTTGGGATGTTACTGATTGATTCCGAAGCAGCTTCGGAAAGTTGGGAGCTCATTGGAGCTGAAATTGTGAGCGCCGGCACACGCTTCGGTGGCTGCCGTTTGGCGACGGCTCTCGGCGTTGCTGCTGGTGCCGGAATCCGAGTCTCCCAGTCGCTGTCCGCATCGCATCCCAGCAGCGCGGCTATCAGGAACGGTAGTCCTCGGCGGAGGACCGGACGGAGCCAGGCGCTGGGGCGGGGCACGATTGCGACCGTTACTGCATTCCCGTGACGGTGAGGACGACGGTACCGGTGTAATTACCCGGTGTCTGATTCGTCGGTGGACTCACCGAGGCCCCCAACCAGACATACAGGGTGGTACCGAACGGAGCGATCGGGATGGTCTGAACCGTTTGGGGATTGAAGGTGGTGCCGCTAGCGGGGTTATTGGTTGTATTCCGCAGCCCGTCGCTGGTGCTGAAGGTGATCGGGATCGGGGTCCCCGGACCAGTAAGCGCCAGCGGAAGAGTGAACTGGAAGGTCCCACCCAGTAGGAACCCGCCGCTGATGCTCCACTGTGCCGCGTTCACACTGGTCTTGTTCACGCTCGTGGTCGTCCCCGATGTGATGGTACCGAAGACGAGGTTTCGCAACGTGCTGACCTGCGCGACGGCTTTTCCGGCAGGAATGAGCAGCGCCCAGGCTGCAAGCACGGCGAGCATGCGTCTCACGGAAGCGTCACTTGGATTGTTTGCCGCACCGGCAGTGCTTGCAGCAGGATCTCGGGGGGGAGGTCGGGCCGGCTGCTCACCGCCTCGACCGCAAGCTGGTATTGCCCCGAGGGCAATCCCTGAACCGGAAGCGAGAAGCTGGGCTCGAGCGTGTAATACACGCCGAGCGGGAGCAGCCCCTCAGCCCGGATCTTGCCGCCGGGGTCACGCAGGGACGCCTTGAGTGAGCCCACAAAGGCTGCGTTTCCTTGACGCGTGAGCCGGACCCGACCCACGAGTGAGTCGGGCCTGACAGAGGCCCGGAGGGCCTCGAGCAGCACCCCCGTTTCCGGTGTTCCCTTGCGGTAGTAGAAGCTGAGCACCGAGCGCACTTCAAGCGCCAGCGTGGCCTTGATGCGCGCGCTGTCCGGCAGGCCGGTCAGGGTCACCTCGCCACCTTTGGCGGTCACCATGATGCGACTCCAATACTCGCCCGCGGGCAAGTCGGCTGGAGGCGTCACCAGCAGTCTGACAGTTGCGCGGCTCTTCCCCTCGATCCGCAGGCGGCGGGGAAAACTTTGGATCCATTTGGCGGCACACGGCATCGTGTCGTCCACGGTGTCGAACGTGCGGAGATACATCCTGCCGATCGAGTCGGTAACCGGGTACCCACAGAACGTGGAGATGCTCACCTCGGACGAAGTGATCCCGTCGTTGATGAGCGTGAGCGCTCCGGTGCGAGTCCGATCGTCGACCGCGACGGCGGTAGACGCGACCATGAGGGACTGGGCCACTAAGGGCTGGGAGCCCTGTGCCGCCACAATCAGAATGGCAGCAAGGGCTCCCCTGCTTTGCTTCACGAGCCTTCTCCTATCGAGTTTCTTAGAAGTACACCGCCGTCATGGTGAAGCTGCCGGTGTAGTTGCCAGCGGCCTGAGAGGTCGTCGGCCGAACAGTTGCGCCCACGTACACAAAGAGGTTTCCACCGACCGCGCTAAGCGTGGCGGTAGTCGCCGACGAGCTGGGCGTGAAGCTGGTGCCACCGGTAGCCAGGTCAACGGTGTTGTGGTGCCCGGTCCAGGTGTCGATGACCAGGTTGTTGCCGCCGTTGGTCAGCGTTCCCGGAAGGCTGAAAGTCAATTGCACCGGCGTTGCGGCCTGGCCGGCGACGGTAAACTTTGCTGCGCCTGCAGCCGTAACGGCGATCGTCTTGTCGACGCCGGGGAACACGTTCCCGAACGCGAGATCGTTGTTCTTGGTCACCGTAATTGGCTGCTGCACGGCGGCCGTGATGTTCGCGGTCGCGTTGTTCTGAGCCTGGGCCGTTGCTGCGCTGCACAGTGAAACCAGCGCAACAAGAGCGAGCCGGCGAGCAGAACGAGTGGGGGACACGGGTCGGCTCCTTCGGTTCGGGTATGTCGCTGGCAGCGCCGCCCCTCAATGAAGCTTGAGCGACGTGCAAAGCTCAGCGCCTGCTTCAGCAGGTGTCAAAGAACGCGCCATGTACCGGATTGCGAGGGGGGGTGGGGCGAAATTCGTGCCCATCTAAGGTGGGCTGTCACAACGAGGTAACGACTTCGCATGTGGGCGAAGCCGATGTACTTAGGAGCGGCTTAGTTTCCTTTTGATCGCGCCATCCCCGAAAGGAGGGGCTAAGGAAATCGCAAAAGAAGTGGATTTTTGAGGGCTACAGCCGCTCAGGAGGACGTGGAGTGCCGGGACCCCAGTCATCTCCCAAAAATTCCTGCTCCTGTCCGTGCTGGGAACCAATCTCTCGGACCTCACGCTCTGCCTGCTCCAGCTCCTCCTGATCGATTCCCCCGTCTTCCATATGGAGACGCGGCCCGGGATAACTCCGGTCTCGTCGCAGCCAAATGATCAGCGCCACGATCGCCGCGAGCGCGATGAGCAGGGTACCTACAGGTCCGGTGATGATAGGCATAACTCTTCCGCATCATGTCTGGCGTGGTGTCTTCTGCACTCCTTCCACCGTCACCCGATGGGTAATTATCGGGGTCACCTCCCCCGACTCTCCGATTACGATCGCCTCGCGGAGTGCATCCAGGCCCAGCTGGATTCCTTCCCGATCCCGTGCAAACACCGAGGCCAGCGGCTCTCCATGATGCACCCGGTCGCCGGGCTTGGCGGGGATCACGAACCCGACGGAAGGATCGATGCTGTCATCAATGGTTCGCCTGCCCCCGCCCAGCTCGACAATCGCTCTCCCGATTCGGCGCGGCTCGACTCGCACCACGATTCCGTCGCGCCGGGCACAGAAGACCTCCACCTCGTTCGCCTGAGGCAGCAGCTCGGGATCGTCTACCACCTTCGGATCGCCTCCCTGCGCTTCGATGATCTGGCGCAGCTTCTGGAGCGCCCGTCCCGACCTGACGCTCTCCTCCAACCGAAACTTCGCCTCCCCCGCGTCGCTCGCCACGCCGGCGAGGATCAGCATCTCCACGCCGAGCGCGTAGGTCACGGCCATAAGATCGGCCGGCCCCTCGCCGCGGAGTCCATCGATCGCCTCCTCCACCTCCAGCGCGTTGCCACAGGAACGGCCCAAGGGCCGGTCCATCGCGGTGAGCAAGGCCACGGCGGGGCACCCGTGGGCCCGGCCGATGTCGATCATGGTCTTCGCCAACTCAATGGCCCGTGAAGTCTCCGGAAGAAAAGCGCCGCTTCCCGTCTTCACGTCCAGCACCAGCCCGCTGAGTCCCTCCGCCAGCTTTTTGGACATGATGCTCGCGGCGATCAGCGGTATGGACTCGACCGTGCCGGTAACGTCCCGCAGCGCATAGAGCCGCTTGTCGGCCGGCGCGATCTCATCGGTCTGGCCCAGCATGGCACAGCCGATCCGCTCGACCTGCGCCTTCGCTTCGCGCAGAGACAGGTCGGTGCGAAAGCCCGGAATGGATTCGAGCTTGTCCAGCGTGCCGCCGGTGTGACCCAGTCCGCGACCGCTCATCATGGGAACCGCCACGCCGCAGCTCGCGACCATGGGGGCAAGGAGCAACGAGACCTTGTCGCCGATCCCGCCGGTGGAGTGCTTGTCGATTCGAGGCGGAGCGGCATCGTCAAAGCTCAGCCGATCGCCAGAATCCAGCATTGCCTCCGTGAGCGCCGTCAGCTCCTCGGGAGCGAGTCCTCGCCAGACCACAGCCATCAGCAGCGCGGACATCTGATAGTCCGGCACCCGACCGGCGGTGTACTCCTGGATCAGGTGCCGCCACTCGTCGGGAGTGAGAGCATGTCCATCCCGCTTGTGCTGAATGAGCGACGGAATCACCATTCGTTATGCCTGTTCACTGGAATTTTCCGCTGTCGCCTGCGCTGGCGCTGACAGGCGTCTATCTGGGGGTGCTCAGCTGGCCGGTCAACGCTCAGGGCGCCGCTGATCATGTCGCCATGGGTATTGCCGCGGCCGATGTTCGCGACCCGCGTACTGCGCTTCAGCACTATCAGGCGGCACTGGATCAGGACTCGCTGAATTATGAGGCCAACTGGCGCGGCGCGATGACGCTGCTGACGCTGGGCGAGCAAATTTCCCCGCGAACCAAA
>DATADG010000213.1:0-14569 GCA_036258655.1 Gemmatimonadales bacterium
TCTGGCGCCGAAAAGGTGACGATTCTTGGCGCCAGAGGTGGGCGGCAGCACCAGGCCCGCGGCCCCGGCATACACCACGATGGCCACCCGGTCCTCTGCCCGAAGCTCCTGCACCAGCGCCCGAAAGGCCTGCTTGACCAGCGGCAGCTTGTCCTCCGATTGCATTGACCCGGACACATCGATCAGAAACGTGAGGTTGCTCGGCGGCAGGTCGCGAGTCGCGATGCGCTTGGCTTGCAGCCCGATTCGAACCAAGCGGTGGTCAGGGGCCCAGGGACAAGGCCCGACCTCCGTCGCCACCGCAAACGGGTGGGAGCCGGTCCGATCGGGGTACGTGTAGGGGAAGTAATTCACCATCTCTTCCAGCCGCACCGCGTCAGCGGGCGGTAGCTGACCTTGGCTCAGGAAGCGCCGCACGTTGCTGTACGATGCAGCATCAATGTCTATTGAAAAGGTTGAAAGCGGATTAGCTAAAGCGGCAAGGAAGCGATTCTCCTCGATGCGCGCGTAGGCCTCGGTGTTCCCCGGCTCGCGTTGCCGGCGCCACGGCTCGACAGCTACGCCATTGGCGTAGGGAGCTGCCGGCCATCCCTGACCCCGGATCTCGACCCGGCTTTTCGCTACATCCCTTGCAACCTCAGCCCGTCCCGGCTCGCCGCTGATGGTCAGCTCCCCCAGTTGGAGCGGGGACGCCGCTAATACAACATTGTGAACGATGGTTCTCCCGGCCCGCACCTGGATCGTTGATTGGGAGGGCCGATACCCGACCATAGCTGTGCGGATCTCCTGTCTGCCCTCCGGTACAGCAGCAAGGACATATATCCCTGCCGAGTCGGTCAGATCCTGAAGCGCCGTGCCGACAACGAACACTTGCGCGTTGTGAATGGGCGCTCCCTTCTCGTCACGCACGTGCCCGGTGACCTTGCCGGTCTTTTCCAGGATCACGGTTGGGGCTGCGGCGGTCGAGGCGAGAACGAAGAGCAGAAGTGCCGGATAGACTGGCGTCAGACGACGCGGCGCGAGTCGCATAGAGTCGCTCCACATGCAGAGGATTGCATCTCCCGCCGAGGCTCGGCGAGGCGATGTTCTCTGGAGATGCTCCACGGGAGTGGACTCGCACAGAGATGGAGGCGTGAACAGCGAACGGTGAACCGGGGTTTCCTACTGCACCGGTTTACCGTTCACTCTTCACTGTTGACTACTCACGGGTTTACAATCGGCGACTGAGGAAGAATCGCTTGAGGAGGTCCCCGCATTCTTCGGCCATCAGGCCGCCGACTACCTCGGGACGGTGGTTGGTGCGTGGGTTTCGCAGGAGGTCGTACACCGATCCGGCCATGCCGCAACGGGAGTCGTAGGCGCCGAAGACCACCCGGCCGACCTTGCTCAGTACGATGGCGCCGGCGCATTGCGCACACGGCTCGAGCGTGGCGTACAGCGTGGCGAAGGGCAGACGGTCCTGAGCTACCTTCTGGAGGGCGCGCTGCAACGCGAGCAGCTCTGCGTGGGCAGTAGGGTCACAGCGCTGAATTGTCTCGTTGTGCGCCTCTCCTAGAGTCTCACCGTCGGCAACGACCACGGCGCCGACCGGAATCTCCTCCCGCACGGAGGCCGCACGCGCCAGGCGGAGTGCGGCTTCCATGCCGGCCAAGTCACTGGGTGAGGGAGTACCTCTACGCACCGACCATCTCGGGCTCCCGCACCCCGCGCTCGACCCGCTGGAAACGGAGTGCTTCGCCGTCGCGGCTCACCTGGATAGTGTCGCCTTCGTGGAAGTGACCCTCCAACAGCTCGAGCGCAATCGGATTCTGCAGCAGCCGCTGAATTACCCGCTTGAGCGGACGCGCCCCATAAACGGGATCGTAACCCTCCGCGGCGATGAGCGCCTTGGCCTCTGGAGCAACCTCCAAGGTGATCTGCCGATCAGCCAGCAGGCGCTCCAGTCGTTCGAGCTGAAGATCGACGATTTGCAACAGGTCTTCCCGGCTGAGTTGGCGGAATACAATAATATCGTCCACCCGGTTGAGAAACTCGGGGCGGAAGTGGTTGCGGAGCTCGTCTCGCACCCGCTGCTCCACCCGCTCCCGTCCGCGCTCGTCCAGCTGCGCTCCGGCGTCGACAATATACTGGCTGCCGATGTTCGACGTCATAATAATGACCGAGTTCCGGAAGTCCACGACGCGACCCTGGCTGTCCGTGAGCCGGCCGTCGTCGAGAATCTGGAGCAGCACGTTGAACACATCCGGATGAGCCTTCTCGATCTCGTCGAAGAGAATGACACTGTACGGCCGCCGCCGGATAGCCTCGGTCAGCTGACCGCCTTCCTCGTACCCGACATAGCCAGGAGGCGCGCCGATCATCCGCGCCACAGAGTGCTTCTCCATATACTCCGACATATCGAGCCGGACCATCGCTCGCTCGTCGTCGAAGAGAAACTCTGCCAGCGCCCTCGCGGTTTCCGTCTTGCCGACGCCGGTGGGACCGAGAAAGATGAACGAACCCAGGGGTCGGTTCTGATCCTGGAGTCCGGCCCGGCTGCGCCGCACGGCGTTCGACACTGCGGTGACCGCGGCATGCTGGCCAATGACCCGCTGCCCCAACTCTTCTTCCAGCCGAGTCAGGCGCTCCCGCTCGGATTCCAGCATCTTGGAGACCGGAATGCCGGTCCACTTGGAGACGATCTCCGCAATATCCTCTGAGTCGACTGCTTCCTTGAGATACTGCGCGCCCTGCTGCACGTCACGCAGCCTGCTCTCGTCTGCGGTGACACGCCGCTCCAACTCGGGCAGCTTGCCGTAGCGGAGCTCCGCCGCCTTCTGGAGATCGCCGCGACGGGTGGCCTGATCGATTTCCGCGCGGACGTTTTCGATCTCCGCCTTGAGCTGCTGGATTTCCTGAATGGCCCCCTTCTCCGCTTGCCACTGGGCCTTCATCGCGGAGCTCTTCTCTCGAAGCGACGCGATCTCCCGTTCCAGGGCCTCCCGTCGCTCGACCGCGGCCTTGTCCTTCTCCTTCAGCAGCGCCTGGCGCTCAATCTCGAGCTGGACGATCCGGCGCTCGACTTCATCGATCTCCTGAGGCAGGCTGTCGATCTCGATGCGCAGCCGGCTGGCCGCCTCGTCGATGAGATCGATGGCTTTGTCGGGAAGGAAACGGTCGCCGATGTACCGGTCCGAGAGCGTGGCCGCCGCGATGATCGCGTTATCGGTGATCTTCACGCCGTGATGGATCTCGTATTTCTCCTTGAGGCCACGGAGAATGGCGATGGTATCCGCGACCGTGGGCTCACCAACCAGCACCGGCTGGAAGCGGCGCTCCAGCGCCGGATCCTTTTCGACGTGCTTCCGATACTCGTCCAGCGTCGTCGCGCCGATCACGTGCAGCTCACCCCGCGCCAGCGGCGGCTTGAGCATGTTGCTCGCGTCGACAGCTCCCTCGGCAGCACCGGCGCCGACGATGGTATGCAGCTCGTCGATGAACGTGATGTACTTACCCTGACTCTGCGTCAGTTCCTTGACCACCGCCTTGAGCCGCTCCTCGAATTCACCCCGATACTTCGCGCCGGCCAGGAGGGCACCGATGTCGAGCGACACCAGCTCCCGGTTGCGGAGTGACTCAGGCACATCGCCGTGCACGATTCGCTGCGCCAGCCCCTCCACAATGGCGGTCTTGCCGACGCCGGGCTCGCCGATCAGTACGGGATTGTTCTTTGTCCTCCGGGACAGGACCTGCATCACGCGACGGATCTCCTCGTCGCGGCCGATGACCGGATCGAGCTTACCCTTTCGAGCCTCGTCCGTCAGGTTCCGCGTGTAGCGCTCTAAAGCTTGGTACTTCTCTTCCGGGGATTGATCGGTGACTCGATGCGACCCACGTACCGCCTGAAGCGCCGTCCGTAGGTCATCCGCGCTCACACCATGTGCCCCCAGCACCGCACGTGCGGTGGTCCCCTTCTCCTCGACCAATGCGAGGAGAAGATGTTCGGTGCTGATAAAGGCATCGTCGAGGCGTTGTGCCTCCGCATCGGCTCGGTCGAATACGCGCTGTATCTCCCGGCTGAAACTGGGCTCGGCTGCGCCGCCAGCCTGGGTTGGAAAACGGGCGATCTCCCGCTCGACCTCCTGGCGGACGGCAGTCACATTGAGACCCGCCTTCTGGAGCAGCGGCTGTACCACACCTTCATCCTGAGCCAGCAAGGATCCCAGAAGGTGAGCATCGTTCACTACAGGATTCCCCCTGGACCGGGCGAGCTCGCCGGCATCCCGAAGGGCTTCCTGCGCCTTAATCGTTAGTCGTTCTGGTCGGATCATTGCTTCCCTCAAATGCGTTTGTACCGGGTCCTCCGGTGCCCCGGAAGTCCGGTTCTAACTAACCCTAGATTCTGCCGGGGGAATGGCAAGGGGCATACCGTGGTTAACTGCCGCTTTGGCAGGATCCTACGCACAACTGACCCGACACTCTGGAGCAGGAACAGACAAGAAAAGAGGCAGCGGCAAGCGCTGCCTCTTTTCTTCATCTTCGGCGGGCGATCTTCTTTTGCGCTATCATCTTTCGGGTGAAGCGCTCACCGTCTACTGTAAGCTGGTAGTAGTAGACGCCAGTGGTTGCCTCTCGCTTGCCATCCAGGTATTTGCCGTCCCAGTAGGCCCGGTAGTCTCCACAGCGCAGCCGGAGACTGTCCAGGCGTTCGCTCGAGCCACTCGCCAGAGTTGGAATCGCCACGACTTGCACCAGCACGTTGTAGATCTTCAAGCTGACGACCGGCTGATGACCCGCTACGCACACCTCCCGAGAGATTCGAAACGGGATCGTCGTTGCCGGGAAAAACGGATTGGGGTAGTTCTCCTTCAGCTCGACTCGCGGCGGGAGCACATTTGCCTGTGCTGCAACCGGGGAGCCTGCCCCCACCAGAAGCCCGAGCCACCACCCCGGCCACAGCAATCGGACCATGGGTGCTCCTCTGCTCACAATGTCTTAAACCGGTGGTGGCACCTCCGCGCTCGTCGGGATGCAGGATGGGGAGTACTAGTCGGAAGGTCTAGAGGCGGGGGTCTGGAGTCAAGAGTCTGCAGCCGACGCCAGACTCTTCAGTCGCCTCCCGTCCCCCTCTCGTACCGTGATCCCCTGATCGTCCGCCCACTCGAGCAGGGGGATGAGAAACTTGCGGCTGATACCGAGCCGGTCACGAACCGCGGCAGGGCTAATGGCACCTTCCCGACCCATCTCATGCAGGACCTCGGTAAACCGGTCCAGGGCAGCCCGGGTGTAATACCGGTCTCGTTCCACAGCTTCCACCCGTCCGCGAGCGGCCGCCAAGCGCAGGAGGGTCTGAAGATCGTGGCGACCTGTCGAGCGTTCCAGCTCCGTAACCGAGGGCGGAGTGAGGTGCGCTTCCGCCAGAATTCCAACGATTCGGTCGATCTCGGCGTCTCCTCCGGCCACTTTGGGAGTGAAGCCGGCCAGTGACACGACGCCTTCCCGGCGGCGAATCCGTCCGGAACGAACAAAATCATCTAACGCCGCTTCGATAATAGGTCCGCGGGACCGGAGCTCATGACGGAGGGTTGCCAGCGGCATGCCCGGGTCGCCAGGGTGGCTTCGGTGATACTCACGGAGAAGGGACACGGCCCGAAGACCCACCTGTTCCACTGTGGTCGTCGCCACCCACAGGTCGTCGAGCAGGCGCGCGGTCGCTTCCTTGCGGGCCACGTCGTTGGCCGCTCCACCCGGCAGCCCGAGAAGGAGCGGCAGCTGCAAGCGTTCGATCCCTTCCGGTCGGCGCTGGAGCAGGCTGCGGAAGCGTTCTGCATCGTCCTGCGACGCGAGACCTGATGGCCACACGCTACGCCGGCGCGGCGGAAGCGGGTCGAGCACCTGCCCTCCCCCAATTGTTGTGACCGGACTGAAGCTGCGAATGACAAACCGGTCACCCGCCCTGGCTACGAGAGGCGATTCGAGGCGAAGCCGCGCCAGTCCCTGAGTACCAGGCTCGATTATAGAACGGGGCTGGACTCTGGAGATTACCTCGGTAGTTCCCAGCAACACACGGATTCGGGCTCGAGGCGTAATTGGCCGGGGAGCTCGGGAGTCCAGCGCGAGCTCGACATCGAGAGCGGAAGTAGCGCTCCAGGGCAGCTGGTCTGTGACCAGAACGGCTCCTCGTGCGAGATGAGCGCGCTCGATGCCGACGAGTGCTATCGCCGTTCTGGCACCGGACTCTGCCTGTGCTACGGACCGACCAAAGCTCTCGAGGGACCGAACGCGTCCTCTCAGCCCATTCGGCAGAGCCGTCACCGTCTCGCCGGCAGTCACCCTCCCGGACCAAACGGTACCGGTGACGACCGTTCCCACCCCGGGCAGAGAGAACACCCGGTCAATAGGCATCCGGAAGGCGTCTCCCGGCGCCGGACCGCCGAGTAGCGCTGCGTGAGCCGCCAGACGACTCCGCAGAGCGTCCAGACCTTGGCCGGTTCTGGCTGACACCACGATCGGAGCATCGAAGCTGATCGAGGAGGCCTGAAGCCGTTCAGAAACCTCCTGGCTGACCAGCTCGATCCATTCGGGATCCGACAGGTCGGCCTTGGTTATGACCGGTATACCTCGTCGGACTCGCAGCTGCTCCAGTATCAGCAGGTGTTCTTCGGTCTGCGGCATAATCCCTTCATCGGACGCAATGACCAGGAGGGCCAGATCGATGCCCGACGCTCCGGCCACCATTGTCCGGATGAAGTCCTCATGTCCCGGAACATCCACCACACCAGCTGTGCCCCCCTGGCCAAGGTCGAGGGGAGCAAAGTTGAGCTCTATGGTGATCTCCCGTCGGCGCTCTTCGACCAGCCGGTCCATAGCCTGGCCGGTCAGCGCCGTGACGAGGCTGGATTTTCCATGGTCGATATGCCCGGCGGTTCCGATGATCATGCCGCCACCCAGGGTCGTTGCATCCAGAACTCCAGTGCGGGGAGTTCCGCGCCTTCAGCCAGATGATGTCGAATGTACCTCGCCAGCAGGCGTCGATGGGCTGCGCTGTGTCGGGGATCAAGCAAGGGCAACGCGGCGGCTGGGTCGAGGAGTGCCGCCAGGTCCGCCCGATCGCGTGGAGGAAGCCGGGCGGCACCCCGCTGGTTGGCACAGGTGGCACAGAGCGCCCCGCCATCCCGGGTACTGAAGGGGAGCGGACCATCCTGTGGTATCGTGCTGCCATCGATGACACAGGCATCGATCGAGGGAGCGAATCCCAGCACGCTCACGAGTTTCCAGAGTAGTCGAAACCCAAGCGGCTCGACGATGTCCGCCGGAGCGGCTTCCAAGGTCTCCAGCGCCGATTGAAGGGCGTCGAAGGTTTCTGGATGCGGATCTGGCGGAGCAAAGCGGAGCATGACTTCGGCGAGTGCACAGGCGATGGCATAGCGATTCAGGTCAGCCGCCAGACCGACATGCAGCCGTCGCAAATCGAAAGCGGTTAGCACATGGAGCTCCCGCTGCTCCTTTGACAGATACTGTGCCTGGCCCTCACTCAGCACCTGGAGTGCCCCGCCGAATCGGCTCTTCGGCCGCAGCGCACCCCGAGCGATCGCGCTTTGGACGCCGTGATCACGGGTAGCCAATCGTACGATCTTGGATGTCTCGCTGTAGCGCAGGGTCGAGAGCACAATGGCGGGCGTGGAGACCAGCGGCATGCCTAGACCAGCTACGGCTGAAAGTCGTCCAGCGTCTCGGCTCCCACTGGAGGAACGCGGGCAAGCAGCACCTGGGTCGCGCATTGCCCGACTGGGATGGTGCGGATCTCGGTGAAGTCGGGCCGGAGGACGTGAATCAATCCGTTATCGGAGCATCCCGACTCGAGCGCGTAAACTCGCCCCTGGGAGTCGACGGCCACGCCAGTATTTCCAGGAATGGGAACTCCATTCCCTTCTCCTCGAACAATTGCGCGGTCGGCGGTATCGAACTCCATCAGGCCTTCGGTTCGTGAGCTGATCAGCAGACGGTCGTTCCCGTCCGACGCGAGGTCGCCCGGACCGAACCCGAATCCCCCGAAGCTTGCCAGCTCCTGGTGCCGCACCGGGTCTACGACGGAGAGACGACCTTCGTCGACACTGGGATCTCCGTGCTGGACAACGTACAGGAGCCCATCCCCGGCAACGGCACTGAACTGAGCATTGCCCGGTCCTATCAGGGGGATCGAATCAATGACCGCGCCGATGACTCCGGCAGTCGGATCCACTACCGTGATCCAACTTTCACCTGCGGGTTTGCCCAGCGGATCGAGGTTGGCATTTAGAACGAGCAGCCGGCCGCGAGTAAAAGTGAGCTGCTGTGGGGTGTTCCCAACCGCCAGACTCGCAGTGTCACCCGCAACCAGATCGACACGGGTGATGGTGTTGCGCTGGGCGTTCGCGACATAAACGATGGAGTCTGCGACTAGTGCGGCTCCGGCGACACCGGACTCGGGTTCGAGGGAGATCGTTGCGACCAGCTCGCGTTCGCGGAGATCCACAAGGGCGATGGCATCGCGCGCACGCAGTGGCACGACTGCCGTCGCGCCCCGAGCCGCGACACTGACCGGCTGCACGTCAGAAGCACCCAGAGGAATGGTGGAGATCTGAGTGGGTGCACTCACCGGAACCAGAGTGAGCGTGGCGCCGGTCGTGTTGAGTACCACGACCACCTCCTCCGGCGCGGGTGGCGGCGCCGCAGTCTCCGCACAGCCAAACCCAGCGGTGCCGGCCAGGGAAAGCGCGAGCCAGGGACTTCGAAGTGACGCTCTCATGAATGAAAGATCAAAGCACCACGGCTGACTCGCCAGTCAGCGTTATCTAGAGCCGCACCCTCGCACCGCCGAATATCGCCCTCCCGCGGCCGGGGAAGCCTACGGCCTGAGTATAGTCGGCATCGAACAGGTTCTCGATCCGAGCGGTGGCGGCAACAGCGAGGCGGCCTCCTCCACCCTGCAGGATCTCCACCTCACTCGCAAGATCCACGACGGCGTGAGACGGCAGCTCCACCCGTTGGCTGGGGAACTGGGCGAAGTCGACATCCTGCCGTTGTCCGACGTAGGTCACAGATCCACCCAGCACGGCACGCTTCCACAGGCGGGCACTCAGCGTCAACTCGGCCGAGTGCCGGGGCCGGCGGATCAATGGCTCGCCGCTGGCAAACGAAGCCGACGGCATGCCGGCGTCGTCCCTGGCCTTGGCGCTCAGATAGGTGTAGGAGAGGCTCGCCTGCACGCCGGAGCTCACGGACGAGCTGAGCCCGGCCTCGATTCCGTTGGCTTCTGCGGCAGCTCCATTGATGTAGGTTGGCGCTCCCGGAGGGGCGGCGCCGTTGTATATGATCATGTCGCGAAAACGCTGGTTGAAGTACACCGCCCATAGCGAAAGCCGATCCGACAGGATGTCTCGCTCGAGTCCGATCTCCCAGCTGGTGGCTCGCTCGGGGCGAAGTCCCGGGTCACCCACCTCGAAAGGCCGATCGCAGAACTGCTCACAGAAGGTGGGCGCCTTGAATGCCCGTCCGACCGAGCCGCGAAGACGGGTGGCAGGGGCTACGCGGTACAATGCACCAGCGCGGAAAGTGAAGAACGTACCGAAGCCGCTGTTGTGGTCTACCCTGCCGTTCAGATTGAGCGCTAGGCCCGCCGAAAGATCGACGACGGACTGCAGATACGCCCCGGTCGTGGTACGGCCACGGTCAAATGGTGCGTTGGGCGTTGTGACAATGCCGCCGAAGTTGGACGTTGTCTCCCCGGATTGCCGTTCGGTCTCCCTTTCTACCTGCCCGCCTGCAGTAATGGAGACAGCTGACGCGGGCCGTGCGCTCAGCCGGATGTCCAGATTGCCGCGAGTGCTGCGTGAGTCGCGGTTGGACGCAAAGCCAAAGCCGAGAGTGTCTCCGGCATGGTCGGAACGATCCTCGAACTCGCCATCACTGTGACTGCCGCCAGCCGTCAGTCGCAGTTCGTAGCCGTTCCCCAGTTGTCGCCCGGCTTCGAGATGCAGGGACAGCGTCCGCGCCGCGTCGACCTGGTTGCTGTCGGTCAGGGCTCCCGTGAAATCGGTGGGAAATTCATGGCGGCTATCGCTGAAGCGCAGAGCGAGCGACGCATCGGTACGGTGGTTGGGCTGTGCCCGCAAAGCTCCGCTGAGCACGGTGTTCCCGTACTGATTGTTGAAGGAGTAGATGCCATCACTCGTGGTGCGGCTCGCGTCGGCGGAGTAAGTGAATCGAGAGGAGCCGCCGCGGACCCCGCCATGGCCGGTCAGCGTCCCATACGTGCCGGCCTCTGCCGCTGCCTCGGCCGTCAATCCGGCGGCACCTTGGCGGGTGAAGATTTGGACCACGCCTGTCACCGCATCGGACCCGTAGATGACACTCGCAGGTCCTCGCAGGATCTCGATTCGGTCGAGGTTCGCCGTTGTCAGGTTGGCCCAGTTATAGCTGCCGCCCGACTGGTTCACTGGGACTCCATCGATCAGCACCTTGACGTAATCACTTTCTCCGCCTCGCAGGAACAGTGAGCTGACCCCTCCATACGACCCGACTTGAACCACGGTCGCGCCGGGTACCTGGCGCAGCGCGTCCTGAACAAAGCGAACTCCACGGCTCCTGAGCTCCTCAGCGGTGATAGTCGTGACCGACGAAACGACCGCGTCAGGAGCAGTGGGTATGCGGGTTGCCGTGACCACGAGCTCCTCCAGCTGTGCGGTGTCCGCCGCCTCTTGGGCTCCAGCGAGGCACGGGATGACACCCACCAGGACCAGCCCACACACGCCTCGCCTCATGAAATCCTCCTTAGGAGTGGTCTTACACGTCATTGTGCGGATCCGACAGTCGTAAGGGCACTACTTGGGGGGAGCCATCCACCCAGGTAGTTACCGCGACGGGCCAAGCGAAAACCCGTGATAGCGTCGCCTGGTTCAGCACCGCCGCCGGCGATCCCTCCGCGACGACGGCGCCTCGGTCGAGCAGGATGATGCGGTGAGCGAAGCGCGAGGCGAGGTTCAGGTGATGGGTAATGATCAGGCCCGCCAGTCCGTCCTTCACCAGTTTGCCGACCAGCTCAAACAGCTCCATCTCATGGCGAACGTCGAGCGACGCAGTGGGCTCGTCGAGTACCAGGGCACGGGGCTCCTGGGCAATGGCCCGCGCAACCCGCACGCGCTTCCATTCTCCTCCCGACAGGGAGTCGATCGGCCGCTTTGCCAGATCAGCGATGTCGCACCGAGCAAGCGCACTCTGGACTGCGTCACGATCCCGGCGACGGGGGGCTTCGAGTGGTCCCAGATAGGCGTATCGGCCCAGCATGACCATCTCCGCAACGGTGAGGGGGAAGACCGGCTCCTCCTGTTGCCCAACTACGCCAATCGTCCGCGCCAGTAATCGCCGGGACCACTGCTGGACTGGCCGCCCATCGATCCGCACGGTTCCGCGCTCGACCGGCACCAGGCCCAGCAGGGCGCGGAGGAGCGTCGTCTTACCGCTGCCGTTGGGTCCTACGACGGCGACGAGCTCGGAGGGCCCTACCCTGCAGCTCGCATCCTCCAGAACCAATGGTCCACTGGGCCGGTACCGCACCGCGACCTGCTGCGCGTCCAGGATCACGCGAGTGTTCTCCGGAGCAGGAGTGCGAACACCGGCACCCCAACCAGTGCAGTGATCACTCCAACCGGAAGCTCGAGCGGCCGGACGGCGGTGCGGGATACAACATCGGCAAGAACCAGGAAACATCCGCCAGCAATGAAGACGACCGGCAACAGCTCTCGATGCAGCGGGCGAAAGGTGGTACGGACCGCGTGGGGCACGACAAGTCCAACGAAGCCGACGATGCCGCAGGTGGCCACACTGGCCGCCGTGAGGAGAGCTGTGGAGATGTAGATGACTCTCCGCACCCGGTGGACTTCCGCTCCGAGGTGATGAGCCGCCTCGTCACCCAGTGCGATCAGATCCAATGAGCGGGCGTGGAACAGAAGTATGACTAGCGGCAGTGCCGCGTATGCAGAAAAGATCGCCAACGCGCGCCAGGACGCCGTCCCGAATCCTCCGAGCAGCCAGAGGAAGGCGTTCCGAACGCCTGGCGCATCGGAGATGACCATTACGGCGCTCATGAGAGAACCGGCGAACGCACCCACGACCACTCCCGACAGCAGGAGCACATGAGGGTCGAGCCGGCGCCCAGCAACCAGGCTCAGGCGGTACACCAGCGCCACGGCCGCGAGAGCGCCGAGGAAAGCCGCCAGTGGTACCGCCCACGGGCTGGCTGCCCGGGACACGATTGCAGTCACCGCTCCCAGTCCGGCTCCGCTCGAGAGGCCTAGCAGATATGGCTCAGCCAACGGGTTCCGGATCATTGCCTGCAGTGCTGCACCGCATATCCCCAGACTCCCGCCAACCAAAAACGCCAGTATGACGCGAGGTGCGCGGAGATCGCGGACGATGGCCGCACCGGCTCCTTCCCCGCGCCAGAGTCCCTTCCAGACATCACCCAACGGCAAGGCCACTGAGCCGGCACTCAGGCCTAGTAGAAAAATCCCAACTACGCCGAGAGCGAGAAGCCCGATCCGGGTAGCAGTCATTGGAGCGCCGCTCGCAAACGGGCGGCAAGCGTGCGTATGGCAGTGGGGGCACGAGGGCTGGGGCGGTTGAACTCGGAGCCACTCACCTGGAGAAAGCGGCGCTCGCGCACGGCGCGAACAACCTGCCACTCCGGGCGGGTGGCAAAGGCCGATGGGCCTTCCGCTGTGGTGAGGATCAGGTCCGGGTCGCGCGCTGCAACCGCCTCGATACTCACCACACCGGAAGACGCGCTCACATCAGCGAAGAGGTTCGCCCCACCCGCTCGCTCCACCAGCTCGGCGAGAAAGCTGCCGCGGCCTACCGTCATGGGAGGCTGCTCCCAGACCAGGAGCAGGACTGACGGTCGCCGAGTACCCGGTGACCTGGTAGCATGCGCGAGAGCGGTGTCGAATGCGGCGATCAGCGAGTCTGCGCTTCGGCCCCGGCCGGTTAAACGGCCGAGCATGCGAGACACTCGCGGTACGTCGGTTAAAAGGTCGGTGTTGATTCGGAATGTCGCGATACCAAGATCGCGCAGTCTCCCTGCAACAGGCGCATTCTGGGAGGAGTTGTAGAGCACCACGAGCTCGGGCTGGCGGGCAAGGATGGCTTCGATACTGGGCTTGATGCCGTCGCCCAGGCTCGGGACTGCGCGAACAGCCTCGGGGTAGTCGCAATACTGAGTTCGCCCGACCACCAGTGAGCCGGCTCCTATGGCAAACAGCAACTCGGTGGCCGCGGGAATGAGCGACACGATGCGTCGAGCCGGCGCACCAAGCGCAACAGTATCGCCAGCATCATCCACGCTGATCAGGGTCCCAGCGCGGGCAGGATCGTTCCGGCAGGTCGCGAGCGTTGCTCCCGCGAGTAGCGCGAGCAGAACGCGAAGCGAGTGAGGATGCGGCAGTCGAGCTGAAATAAAGAGCGCCCATTCACCCCGATGGGAGGAATGGGCGCTGCGCGACACGTGAGACCGGTCACCAGGCCACCAGCCCTCCCCCGAGGGTTTTACGGTGGCACGAACGGAGAGGTCTCCTGGCTTCGGGACTCCACTCGCCTTCCCGGATCTCTCCAGTGGCTGCGTGAGTGGAGGTCTGGCACGAGGGCCAGCTCCCGTTACAGTGGCGGGGCCGCGCCGGCTTTGCACCGGCTTCCGAGTAGCCCCGTTCGTGTTTCTTCGATTGTCCCCGCGCTAGTCTATTGACTCAACGCTTCAGTCGCAAGAGCAGTCTCGATCTGGCCCTTGAGCCGCGCGCGTTCGGCCAGGTACCGGTTCCATTCTTCTTCCGTTGTCTCCCGACGGCGGCCGGCATACCTGGCGTCGAGCGCGGCAATTTCGTTGACCAGCGTATCGACTGCCAAACGCCGCGTGGGGCTCGGCCGCTTGGCCAACGCATATCCGGCCGCTCCGAGTAACGCTAGCGCCAGCCCGCCAACGAGAATACCAAGGAGCCAGGGAGGAGGACCGAAACTTCCCGGTAGGACGAGCCGGAGCACCGCTCCGGGAGGGACGGTTCCGGTCCAACGCTCGAAGGAACGCCCCTGGATCGTTTGGCTGTCAGCGAGAGTGAGTCCTGGAGCCTCTACCCGGACACCAGGCTCCTCGATGAGCACATTTACAGTCGGTGCATCCAATCCCAGCGGCATTTCAACGAGCTGGACCCCGGGCAGAATTTGGTACTGCAGCGTGAGCTGTTTTTCGCCCGGCGCCAGGGCGGCGCTCACCACTAGCGAATCATCCGAGCGCCTGACCGACTCTGCGGAGATGTCACTCTCCACGACTTCAAGACCGGTGGAATGTTGGGGCAGTGACCCGCTCCAGGAGCCGCTCACCGTATCGGGCGCAACCCGTGTCTGTCGGCCGGAGTTCCGCAGGATGAGGAGATCGAGAACGCCTCGCGAGCCGGTTTCAGTGGGCCTGGTCAGTACGAAATGCCTGGCTTCGAGCACGACCGGTGCACTGCTCGAGGTGTCATATACCACGATGTGGACGTCCGCGTCGTCGCGTGCCGGGTTG
>DATADG010000214.1:0-3980 GCA_036258655.1 Gemmatimonadales bacterium
CCCGGCGCTGAATGTCCAGCCCGCGGCGAAGGAACCGCTCGGCGGAGGGGTCGCTGCGGGGGCGGATGACCGAGCCGAGGAACACCTAGAGCGCCCCAACGTCGGGATGCTCGTCACCTAGGGCTTCGCGCCGGAGCGCAAGAGCTTCGCGGTACAGCGTGTCCGCCCCGACCCAGTCCGCACGGGCCCATCGGCTCGACGCGAAAGCCGCGAGGGTCGTCGCAAGCGAGCCGATACTGTCACGCGGCTGCGTCCGCTGGATTGCCACTGCCTCAAGGAGGAGCGAATCCGCCTCCGAGTCACGCCCAAGATTCCTCAAGGTGAATGTCAGGTTGAGCAGCGCCGGCGTCAGACTCGGGTGTCGCTCACCGAAGAGCCGACGGCCTGTGGCGAGGCTGGCTCGACCGAGCGACTCCGCCGCCGCATAGTCTGATTCCTCGAAAGCTATCCGCCCGGCCGTAGCCTGGTCCTGCAGGAGCTCGAAGGCGTCGCCGCGAGTACGCTGCCGCAACGTGATGGCCGACTCGAGGATGGCTCGAGATCGGCTGGGTAGACCTAGCCCCCAATACGAGCGACCCATGACCGAGAGCAGCTCGGCCCGCAGCTCCGGCTGGCCGATCAACTCCCGATCAATCCGCGCGACTGCGCTGTCCAACAGCTCCCGGACGGTGATCGCGCCACCCCGGCCACGATAGGGGTCGGGCGCGCGCAGGAGATCGACCAGGAACGTGGAGATCTGCTCCGCCTTGTCACGCTCGTGGGCAGTTCGTGCCGACTGCACCATGGTCACGACGCTGGCACCGGAAAGGAGAAGCGCGAAGGCAGCCGCCGAGGCTACGCCTGCTGGATGACGCCCGACAAACTTCCCCGCCCGGTAGCGCCAGGTGTCGCGCCGCGCGGCGACGGGCAAGCCATCGAGATGGCGCCGGATGTCAGCGGCAAGCTGCTCGGCCGTGGCGTAGCGGCGGTCGGGCTCCTTGCGCATCGCGGTCAGCACGATGGTGTCGAGATCGCCCCGCAGGCGGCGGCACAGTCGGTCGGGCGTCATCCCCCTCAGCATGGCTGTATCGGCACCGCCACGCCCGGCCACTGTCGACGGCCGCTCCGGTTGCTCCCCCAGGATCGCCCGCTCGATCTCATGGGGCGCGCGGCCTCCGAGCCGGTAGGGCCGCTGGCCCGTGAGCAACTCGTAGAGCACGATGCCCAACGAGTAGACATCACTCGCCGTCGAGATCGCATCTCCACGCACCTGCTCGGGGCTCGCGTACTCCGGCGTCATCGCCCTGAACCCCGTCCGGGTGAGTGCCTCGCCGGGCGCGTCGCTCTGCGCGAGCAGCTTGGCGATCCCAAAGTCCAGCAGTTTCACCTCGCCATCGGCGGTCACCAGGATGTTCGACGGCTTGAGGTCACGATGAACGACCAGATTGCGGTGGGCGTACTGCACCGCTTCGCAGACATCGAGGAATAGCCGGAGGCGCCGCTCCACCGAGAGTCGGTGCTCGTCGCAGTACCGGTCCATCGGCAATCCGTCGACGTACTCCATCGCGTACCACGGCAACCCCCCGGGCATCACTCCGCCATCGAGCAGCTGGGCGATGTGAGGGTGATCGAGCGAGGCGAGGATCTGCCGCTCCTCGAGGAAGCGGCGCACCAGGTGGGTGTCATCGAGACCACGCCGGACGAGCTTGAGCGCGACCCGCTTGCGGTACTGGTCGTCGGCGCGCTCAGCCACGTACACGGTACCCATCCCGCCGCGCCCGGCCTCACGCACGATCCGATAGGGTCCGATCCGGCTCTCCGTCGGCACCTCATCGGCAGTGAAGCTCGCCAGGAGCGACGCGCACGCCTCGGCGGCCGGTTTCGGGAGCAACCCCTCGGCCCGCTCGCAGGAGCGGAGTAGTCGCTCGACCTCGGCTCGGAGCGCCGGGTCGCTGTCGCAGGCGGCATTCAGGAACGCGGCGCGTCTGTCAGGCTCGAGATCGAGCGCCGCGTCCAGCAGCGACTCGACTTCCTGCCAGCGCTCTCTCACCAGAGCGTTCAGCATCGTCGCTCCCAGCTCATCGGTAGGGTCCGTCGGGGGATGGTGTGTCCGCTTCGG
Source organism: Gemmatimonadales bacterium (assembly GCA_036258655.1). Classification (GTDB taxonomy): domain Bacteria; phylum Gemmatimonadota; class Gemmatimonadetes; order Gemmatimonadales; family GWC2-71-9; genus CAVVWJ01. The sequence goes on from DATADG010000214.1 coordinate 2,099, forward strand.
AAGGCAGCGTGTCCGCTTTGGGGGCACAGTTCCGTTACTGGGAATACCGGGCAGCCTGGAACGAGTGGGCCCCGGAATAACATGCGTTCCGATCAACGGGATGGCAATGCACACCCGCCTCTCGGTGCTCGGGATCTCACCGCAACGGGAGAGCATCATGTCCGCCATACAATGGGCAAGAGGCAGGTCGAGCACATGGCGTCGTGGAGCGGGCTTGGTCGCGCTGGCTCTCACAGTCGCGGCGCCGGTGCCGGTTGCCGAAGCGCAGGCTCAGCAAACAGCGCTGCCGGCCATCACGATAGACACGGTGAGCTTCGGCATTAGACAAGATATTGCCTCGGTAGAGTGGTCAGTCCAGAATCCCCCCCAACCAACCCGGGCTCAGGCGCAACCAACCGGAACTCAGCCGCAAGCGACCGAGGGTCGTGCGCAAACAACACAACGAGCGCAGGGTCAGTCGCAGACATCGCAAACAAATCGGCCTCAGCAGCCGCCGACAGTCATCCAGAGCTTCACCGTGGTGCTGGAGCTGACTCGGAGTGACGGGACGAAGAAGAGCCAGACTCGTACTGTCGACGGATCGACGCGCTCCGTTTCCTTCGTAACGGAGACCAGTGGTTTCACCACCTTCAAAGTTCGCCTCACGACGAACCTTCAGAATCCGACCACCACGGCCGTCGTCGAGAAAACGGGCAGCTTGCCTCCTTCTCCCGCTCCATCCGATGAAGCGCCAGGTCAGGTGGCGCTGCCGATCGTCACCATAGACCGAGTGAGTTTTGTTGAATTTGCCAAGGTAACGTGGTCAGTTCGGGCTCAGCCGTCGCAGGCAGTCCCCCAGATCCAGAGCTTCACAGTGGCGCTGGAAGTAGGTCTGAGTGACGGGTCGAAGCAGACCGAAACCAGGACTCTCAGCGGATCGGAGCGCTCGTTCGCCTCCGGAATAACCGAATCGCCGAACAAGAAGTTTACGAGCTTCAAGGTTCGTCTCGCGACGGCCTTTCAGAATCCAGACTCTACGGTTGTCGTCGAGAAGGCGGGCAGGGTGCTTCCTCGTCCCCTGCTGAAACCCCTCGAAGCCGAGCCAGCCAAAGAATCCGAGTCAGTACGCGAGAAACTCGAACGCCCTCCGCGTTGGTGATGCTCGGGCGGCGTGATGCACGCAGTGCGGGAGGGCCGCGACGCGACCGCCGACGCGGATGCAGGCCGACCTCAAGACGGGAAGCGTCCTACTCCAGTTGCCTGTCGACGTGACGCTGGATGGCAGGACGACCCAGCGGGTCGTGAACCTGGGCACGGACCAGTCCGTCACAGGCCCGGAGGGGTCGATCAGCGGCCGGCGCATGAACATTCAGAACGGCTCCTCGCCCGTCGTGATGATCGGTGCGCTGGAGGGTTTGTCCGAGGATCTGATCCATATCGACGAGTTCCTGCGGCGGCCCGGCGGCGCCGAGCAGCGAAGGGCCATAGATAGCACTTCGCTGATCATCCGCGGTGAGCGTACGCTCACCGCGGTCGACCAGGTGCAGTGACCGCTCTTTAGATACTCCGCTCAGCAAGTGTCCCTCTGAGGTTAGCCGTGTGGCTCGGTGGCTCAGTCGGAAGACAGTGTGTCCGCTTTGGGCGCGCGATTCCGTTACTAGGTGTAGCGGGCAGCCTGGGACGAGTGGGCCTGGAATGCCGAGCGCACGCTCGGCGGACCGGCAAGTCAGTGCCAGCCCCCGGCTGACACGATCCGTCCGCAAGATCCGATGTGCCATTTACTCACATATCGATACTAATCATGCGACACCCGGCTCATCGTGATCTCGTAGCAGCGCAAGACGGCGGGTGGTCGGTGGCTCGGTGACGAATGACGCGCGAGGGATTAGGCAATGCACGACGA
>DATADG010000215.1:0-4138 GCA_036258655.1 Gemmatimonadales bacterium
AGCGCCAGCGGACCCAGCGCACCCCAGACCGCTCCCCGGCTCTCGCGCTGAAGCCCGAGCGCCACGGCGAAGAGCCACCCCATCGCGGGGTTGATGCCGTGGCCCGCGCCGAGGGCCAGAAGAGCGGTCCAGGATCCGCTAAGCTCGATCATAGTGCGTCCGAGTAGTCATTGTGTCTGTTCGCCCTCATGACGAAAAGCAGAATGTATCCGACGACGCGTCGCCGCCCTGTAGCCGAGTCTGGTGGCAGCGGATGCCGGATTCCATCTCGAGAAAGAACCTCGGGTCGAGCGCCATTCCACCCTCCGGCCTGGTGTCCAGCTTCACCATCCAGCTCTCCAGTCCCGCCGGATAGAACTGCTCGTCCCAGGGCGTATAGAGACCGTTGGTCAGATAGACTCGGCGCCCATCGCGGCTCAGCTCCACCATCTGCGGACCACCATTGAGGCGCTTTCTCGAGTTGCCCGGATGCGTCGCGCGGCGGACGATCCCGCCGATCTGCACCGTCTCGGTGAGCCGGGGATTGAATGGATCGGAGACGTCGTACTGCCGGAGCTCGCCGGTGCCCCAGCAGGACACGTAGAGCTGGCGGTCATCGAGTGACAGGTTGATGTCGGTGATCAGCGGGGGCACGGCCTTGAAAGCTTGCAGCAAGGGCGGCAAGTCGGCCGGGTCGGCGGCTTCCGCGGGGATTTCGATGACCTTCTTCACCTTCCATTCGGTGCCGACCGCGGTAGCTGCGGAAGCGGCGGTCGCTGCGGAAGAGTAGCCTTCGGACACAGCCTCGCCCCGGCCTTGCCGTCCACTCTCGCCGAAGCTCCTCTCGCTTCCGTTCCCACTTGCGTCCACTCGTCCGCCGTTCCGCCCGTCAGCCTTGTACCACAGCCACACCGACGAGGACAGATCCTCGAGCGAGATAACCACGCCGACGAAGCCATACGCCTTTCTCGGGTCGCGGGCCGGCCGGAGCTCGAGTGACATCTGGTGCTTCTCGCCGATCTCGATCCGCTGCAGGTGGCGGCCCCGGCGGAGGTCCCACACGTGGAGCGCATGGCCGTACTTCCCACCCAGGAGCAGCTCGGGTACCAGCCCCTCGCGCACCATCGATGGCGTACCCCACTCACTGGTGATCGTGATGTCGTGTCCCAGATGCCACGCGAAGTCGTAGGCCAACTCCTGGGGTCCGCGCTCGGTCTCCCACTGTTTCTTGGGCTCGAAGGTGTCGTGGTCCAGCACGAAAATTCCACCAGGGCCGCCGCCGTCGGGCGCGCCCAGCGCACTCATGTAGATCCCGTCCGGGCCGCAGTGCACTGTGTGGGGCGAGGCGTAGCCCGTCTTCTTCGCCAACGTCTCCGGCTCGATCGTCTTCACCAGCTCGGGGTTCCGGGGATCGGGTTTGGTGTCCAGCACGTGGATGCGCGACGAATCGATCCCGGGAACCAGCAGGTACCGCCGCTCGACGTGCGGGTGCGGCGCCCAGGGGCAGAGGCTCGCGCTGCAGGCGTTCCAGCCGAAGTGGTGCAGCTCGTCGCCGCGATTGGGCATGTCGAACTGGCCGACCAGACGGCCGTACGATTTTGAGCCGGGCTTCACGTCGACCACGCCGATCGCGTCGGGACGGGAGTGATCGGGACTCAGCATCGCGAGATACGCCAGCTCCTCGGGCGGCGCCTCTGCAGCCTGCTTCGCAGACGGGTAGAACGTGGGGTCGGGACGCAGCTTCGCCATCGTAGTCTCCGGGGTATGAGAAGGGATCTTCTGTTGAATACGAGGTGAGACCACAAGACGCAAGGAGGGCGGGCAGCGGCAGGCGGGAGCTCCGCCTTCTTGCAGTTCACCCCAGCTTACCGTAGGCTGCGGACAACCTATTCGGAGACCTTTCCATGCAGAGTCACTGCGCAGGATTCCTTCTGGTATTCAGCATTGCAGCCGCGGGGTGTGGCGATGGCAGCCGGAGAGATGCCGGTGATGGCGCTCAGCCTGGTGTGTCGGCCGACAGCCCCGCTGCCGATACCGCGAGCGGCAATGTCACCGTTACGGTGCAGAACGCCTCCGGAACCGAGATAGGCACTCTCACGCTCGTGGATGCCGCTCAGGGCATCAGCGTCTCGGGACGGCTCAGCGGTCTACCGCCGGGCGAACACGCCATCCATCTCCATCAGACCGGCAAGTGCGACGCGCCCAAGTTCCAGGCTGCGGGCGAGCACTGGAATCCCACCAACGCCGCACACGGCACGAAGGCACCGAAGGGCCCCCATTTGGGCGACCTCCCCAACATCACCGTGGGGAAGGACAGCTCGGTGAACGTCCAGGCGACCTCGCCCGGCGGCACCGTGCGTGGGCAGAACGCTCTGCTCGATCAGGACGGCGCGTCGGTGGTGATCCACTCGCGACGAGACGACTACCGGAGCCAGCCGTCGGGAAATTCAGGAGACAGAATTGCGTGTGGGGCGGTGGAGGGACGGTAAGCTACTGAAACACCCTCGCCAGCACCTGCGCTGAGGTCGTGTTGTCGTCAGCGTCGCGGAAGTCGACCTCCACCGGCCAGCTCTCGGCGGCCGCGATGGCGTCGTACAGCGCTGTGCCACGTTCGACCGCAGTGCCGAAGTTTTCCTGGACTCCAGACGCGGCCAGATCATCCTGCAGCACGATCGGGGATGTCTCGCAGAGCGGATCCTGAAACACCCGGATGATCTGGGGGACGTCGATGAGATCGTCGTCCCCCTGCGGGTCGCTCGCCGTCGCATGCAGCACGATGCCGCCGCCGTCCTGGACCTCGAGCGCGACGTCGGTCACCAGCGGGGCGTTCGAGCTCCCCTGCACCGGCAGCTCTTCGATCTCGCACGCCCCGTCACCACCGACACCATTGGGGCCAGTGTCCTCGCCACAGGAGACCGCGCCAATCAGGAGCAGGATCCCAAAGCCTCGCCTCATTCTATAAAACTACACGAATCCGGGCGGTCAGGGCGGTCAGATGGGCCGCCCCTCCGCCCGCCTACACCCGGCCGCGGGACTCTCGCAGCACCAGTGCCTGTCCAATGAGATGGGCCACACGGAGCGGTTCCGGCAGCCGCGACTTCCCCAATGTGGCGAGCAGCAGCCGTTCGGCCTCGACCCTCGGCGCGCCCGCGTGAGCAAGGAAGAGACCGTCACCCACTCCATAGGCGCGTGGGATCTGCTCCAGCAGCTCGAGCCGGCTCCTCAGTCCGGCGGCTCTGAGCGCGTCCGCGAGATCGGACCGAGCGGGATTGCGTCGGGTCACAACCAGCACCGGGAGGCCGAGTCGCTGGGCCAGCGCGTTCACATCGATGATACCGAGTCCGGCGATCGTGATGCCGCCGAGGATAATGGCCTGGAGCATGGGCCGGGCGCGGAGTCGGGCGATCCAGCCGGCGAGGTATTCAGTCGCGTTTTCACCATCGACTGGAAACTCACCCACGGCGATCGACTCGATGAGGTCTGCGCCCTCCATTGCGACCGCAATGACGGGAACCGGGCCGGTCTGTTGTTTGTCGAAGGGTGCGTCGTCGACGCCGAGGGTGTGCGGCTTGGATCGAGGTGGCATGGCTCGAAAGACGCGTGCCGGATCTCCAGTCTAGCGAGACAGGCTTACCATCCGAATCCTGCCATGCGCGCGTGACGGCGCGCTCGAGCCCCGAGGGTTCGCGAAGAGTCCCGGAATCTGGTGACCACAATCGGGGCACGCGCCGCGGGTGCCGATTCGATTGCTCAGGATATGGTACCCCAGGCGCTCGACCAGGAGCGCATTGCAGCCGGGACACCAGGTGTGCTCCCAGCGTCCCACGCGTCCCGGCAGATTCCCCGCATAGACGAAGTCGAGCCCCTCCTCGGCGCCGATCTCGCAGGCCCGGATCAGCACGTCCGCCGTCGTGTTCCCCATCCCCCAGAACTTGTAGTCCTCGTGGAACGCGGTGACGTGCCAGGGGATGTTGTGGTCGATGGAGGCGATGTACCGCGCCGCCTCTCGCAGCTCCGCCGGATCATCAGAGAAACCGGGCACCACCAGCGTCAGCACCTCCAGCCAGATGCCGCGCTGATGCACCATGCGGATCGAGTCCAGCACCCGCTCGAGCACCCCGCCGAGCTGCCGGTAGTGCCGCTCGTTCATGGTCTTGAG
>DATADG010000216.1:0-6135 GCA_036258655.1 Gemmatimonadales bacterium
GTCAAGAACTCGAATTTGCCCGAGACCAGCATTCCGTTCGTACACTACCAGGTGGTGCCGGAACGCGTCGGTGCCATCCAGTTTGATGTCCGGACGATAGGGCAGAACCGGAGACCAATGCTCGCGCGACGGTTGCTCCACCGGTGCCTGAAGCAGACGGAAGTTCGGGGCAGCGTCGTTCGTCGTGATGAAGAACCGATCCTCGTGATGACTGACGGTATACTCGATACCCAGCCGACGAGGCTCAATGACCTCAAACGGACCCTCTGGCGTATCGGCACTGATGAAGCGGACTTCGCTCGTGGAGTGACTCGACAGGTCGAGCAGAAGGTAGCGGCGACTCCGGGTGCGGCTGATATCGACGGAGAAGGAGGCATCCGGTTCCTGATAGGCGAGGATGTCGTCCGAGGGACTGCTTCCCACCCGGTGGCGGAAGAGGGTGTATGGGCGGTGTGCCGGATCGAGGACAGTGTAGAAAATTGTCTGGCTATCGTTTGCCCAAGCCACCCGTGGTGAGATCCCCGTTATCCGTTCCGGGTATAGCTCGCCCGTTCTGAGATCCTTGATGAAGAGTGAGAACTCCTCCTTCCCGGACGTATCCACCAGATAAGCGAGCAGCCGGTGGTCCGGGCTCACCTCCAAGCCTCCGATCCGGAAATAGCTCTGACCTTCCACCAACGAATTCTGATCCAGCAGGATCTCTTCCACGGCGTCTGGCTGGTCCTGCCTGCGACAGAAAATCGGATACTGCACCCCCGCTTCAGTCCTGCTGTAGTACCAGTAATGGTCCACCCGCTCCGCCACCGACAGATCGGTCTCCTGAATTCGCCGCCGCATCTCCTGATAGAGCTGCTCCTGGAGATTCTCGGTGTGCCGCATGACCGCGTCAGTGTGCCGGTTCTCCGCTTCCAGGTACTCCAGAACCTCCGGGTCATTTCGATCGCGCAGCCAGTGGTAATGATCTACCTTGGCTTCACCGTGGACCACGTCAACTCGAGGGACCACGCGGGCAATCGGCGGAGACACTGTCTCCGAAGCGGGATGTGTGAGGACCTCGAGCTCAGAATAGATGGGCACACTACCGACAGGACCGACTGCAGGAGCGAGGGTACGATGCGGAGTAGACATCGCGGCGTAACAATCCCCGGCCAAACGCTGGCCGGAAGTGCGTTCAGTGGACCACCAGAGTTGGGTCCTAGCCGTGAATTACGATCTGCCCCGACGGCAAGTCAAGTGTTATGTATATGCAGGTATAGCAACGAGTTGCGTACTGGATCTACAGTTCGAAGTTGCGCCCGGACGGGAGCTGATGGTCGGATCTACTGCTCCCGCCGGTATATAGATCGTTGGAGCCAAGGTCCAAGGCTAAGGTGGGCCGATTACTGGCAGGCTCTCACCTCCTGTCGTTCGACAAAGCTCCAGCTCTGGGGGGTAACATGCGGAATAACAACAACATCCACGGGCTGGGTCAGCGAAGTCGTGGCTATGCAATTGGGACCGGGCCGAGTTTCGACCACTTCAATGATCAGCTCGCCATTGGTATGGGTAATCTGTTTGACCGCAATCTCATGGCCTCCACTGGGCCGTTGTCCGGCGGCCACCGCGATCACCAGATCCCTTGAGAAGTCGACCCCCGGCCGATCACCCAGGCCGAGCTCGGCCCAGAACTCTGCCCACGCATTGGCATCACGGATTACCAGACGGCGAGCTTCATTGATCCCCGTGCGGCTCCACTGGCCGATCCTGCGAATCGGGAAAGCGCTGGAATCTCCATAGGGGGCATATCCTTGGCTGGGCTCGGATGTAGAATCCGCAACGCTGGCTGGCGAACCCGGCGTCTCTGCAATGGCGGAGTCTGGCGATTCGATGAGAGCGGAGTCTGGCTCAGGATCGGGCGCAGGTGCAAGAGCTACAGAACCAGCCTCCTGATCATCGTTGTCGTCCACTACCCGCATGGTCGTGCCTCCAGCGCACGCCGCCGCCACCAGCACTACCAGCATCGGGTATCCATAGCGGGTGATCATCGTTGCGCTCCTCTCGCCGACGTGTCCTCTTTCCCCGGCACCTCGATTAACAAAGTACGTTTGGTACCGCGCCGGCGCGAATTCGGGCATCGCCTTCCCGGGGTGACAGCCGTCACGATCTAGACGTTCCTGCGTACCCGCTCCATGATATCGCGCTGCCAACCTGGCTCGACCCAAGCTGCGGAGTGAACGATGAACCTCGTTGAACGCGCGAAGCGGATTCTGCTGTCCCCCCGTACTGAGTGGCAGTTGATCGACGCCGAACCCGCCAGCGCAGCCCAGCTGTACACCAGCTATATCATGCCGCTCGCAGCAATTGGTCCGATCGCACAGATGATCGGCTATTCTGTATTCGGGGTTCCGGTGCCATTTATGGGGACGTATCGGGTACCGATAGGTTCCGCCGTAAGCAGCGCTCTCGCCTCTTATGTGCTGGTTCTGGCGGCCACCTATGCCCTTGCGCTGATCATTGATGGGCTTGCCCCTACATTCAATGCACAGCGCAGCCAGATTCAAGCTCTGAAAGTCGCGGCGTATTCCAGCACAGCGAGCTGGGTCGCCGGGATTTTTCTCCTCGTCCCCGGCGTTCGGGTCCTCTCCATTCTCGTTGGTTTGTACAGTCTGTACCTGCTCTACCTCGGCCTGCCCATCCTGATGAAGTCTCCCCGGGAAAAATCCGGTGCCTACACCGGGGCCGTGGTCGTCGCAGCCATTGTCCTGTCTCTGCTCGTGGGTCTCCTCGCCGGCCGCTTTCTGGACGTGCCGACGGCAGCGATCACGGTGCCCTGACAGGACCTAGGCTTAGGTCCACCTCTTGCATGCGGGGATGGGGATCACAGCCGGACCGCGTGCCACACCTTAGCGTGGCCTGGTTGGCCGGGTACGATCCGACCCGACAAATCCGGCGCTGAACGAGCAACCAAGGAACCCCCTATGACTCGTCGCTCGGCTTTTATCATGCGTAGTTTTGCCCGTCCGTGCGTGGCGGGGACACTGGTATTGGGTCTGTTGAGCTGTGCCCGGAATCCGGTGACCGGGAAGAGCGAGCTGTCCCTGATCTCCGAGTCACAAGAGATCCAGATGGGTCAACAGGCCTCCAAGGACGTCGCCCAAAGCATCGGCCTCTACAATGACGCGAAGGTTCAGGCATATGTGGCAAAACTGGGCAAGCAAATGGCCGCGGCGTCGGAACGACCAAACCTTCCCTGGGAATTCCACGTTGTGGACGACGCCTCCGTCAATGCCTTCGCCCTGCCGGGCGGATTCATATTCGTTACCCGCGGGTTGATGGCATCCATGAACAACGAGGCGGAGCTGGCGTCAGTGCTCGGACACGAAATCGGACATGTCACTCATCGCCACTCTGTCCAGCAGATCAGTAAGGCCCAACTGGCCCAACTGGGCTTGGGCATCGGCAGTATCCTGTCATCCGATATCGCGCGGTTCGGCCAGCTCGCCAGTGCGGGGTTGGGTATTCTCTTCCTCAAGTACGGACGGGATGCGGAGCTCGAGGCCGACAGGTCCGGTTTCCGCTACGCACTCAGCCAGAACTACGACGTGAGCGAAATGACGGATGTGTTCGAGACGCTGAGCCGGATTAGTGAAGCGGGTGGGGGCGGAAAACTACCCGAATGGCTTTCCACCCATCCAAATCCCGAGAACCGGATCGAGCGGATCGAAAGCATCTTGGACACGCTGCATCAAAAGCCCGGCAGCGTCGTGAATCAACAGCCATACCTGCAGTACATCAGCGGGATGACCTACGGTATCGATCCGCGGCAGGGGTACTTCGAGGGGAATCACTTCTACCACCCTCAGATGAAATTCGAGTTGACCTTCCCCGAGGGCTGGCAGGTCCAGAATACCCCACAGGCCGTGGCCGGGCTCAGCCCAAATCAGGACGCGATCATCCAGCTGGGTTTGGCGGGGCAGGCCTCGCCGCGGGAGGCAGCGCAGCAGTTTCTCTCCCAACAGGGAGTGCAGGCAGGCCAGGCTTCAACGTCGAGCATCAATGGTCTCCCAGCGGCCTCCAGCTACTTTCAGGCTCAGACCGAGCAGGGCACCATCCAGGGGATCGTGTCGTTCATCTCGTATGGCGGAACGACGTTCGGCCTGATGGGCTACACCCCCGCCGGTAAGCTTGCTTCCCATGAACAGACGTTCTTGAGCACCATACGCAGCTTTGAAGAGCTGACCGATCGCTCGAAGTTGAACGTGAGCCCGGCCAGGGTCGAGCTGGTCAAGCTGAACAATCAGATGTCTCTGGAAGAGTTCAACAACCAGCATCCTTCGACTATTACGTTACAGGAACTGGCCATCATCAATCAGATCGAGGATCCAGGCATGCCGCTCCAGGCCGGCCGCGTTGTCAAACGAGTTGTAGGCGGGATTCGTTCATCAGGCTCCTGACACGTGCAAAGATTCGAAGCCACATTCGCCGGGTGAGCCGGCCGGTGTTGGTGTTCTGCCGGCTCGGGTGATAGGAGGCGACCAGTACGGTACCGTCCGGAAGGGTCGTCTCCTCACCATGCCGGAACTCGGGGCGCAGCGAGGGCGGCAGCCGTTCCCACCATCCCGCTGCCTTGAGCCAGCTTTCCCAACCGATTCGTCCTAAAGTGAGGACTACCCGTACCGACCGCAGCAGCTTGTACTCCGCTGTGAGGTAGGGGCGGCACAGCGCCAGCTCTCTCGGGGATGGTCGGTTGTCGGGGGGAGCACAGCGGGCGGCCGCTGTTATGTAGCAGTCCATCAGCCGCATCCCGTCGTCCCGGTGACTGGAATCAGGCTGACTGGCCCACCCGAAGCGGTACAGCGCCTCATACAGCCAGTCGCCGCTCGAGTCGCCGGTGAACACACGCCCTGTCCGGTTTCCGCCGTGGGCCGCTGGTGCCAGGCCAACGATGAGAAGCCGCGCGCTGGGATCACCGAACCCCGGTACGGGGCGGCCCCAGTATTCTTGGTCGGCAAATGCACGCTTCCTGGTCCGTGCCACTTCGCCGCAGTGCGCACGCAATCTGGGACAGCAGTTACAGCTGCAGATCTGGTCTGCCAGGGCCGTCAGCCCGGCGGGGTTGGATCTAATCGGGCAACCTGAGGAGCAGCCGATCCTTGCTGTCGACCGCCTGGGGCTCGATCTGGGCGAAGATCGTGACCTCCGAAGTGCTGCTCGACCCGCAGGAAGGGGGGACGAGACCGCGGACTTCGATCTTGGACTCCGCATCCTCCAGTGTCCAGGAGCCGGCTCGACGACCCGTCCCTGCCGCCGTACACCGGCCTGCCACTCGCACGCGCCGGCCCAGCAAGCTGTCCGTCTCGAGCGCTTCCCGAATCCGAACCACCGGCGCCTGATCAGGCCGAACCGGTACGGCAGTGCGGGCGGGGCCCTCGATGACTTCCTCGGTCGTTGGATCACCGGCAGGCGACGGAGTGACACCGGGACCAGGCTCGTTGACGGGGGTGGGCCTCCCCGGATTCTGGGCTGCGCCTCCACGCGGACCGCACGCGCCCAGGTACACGACTACACCCAGCGCAGCAGCGATGCTGGCGTGCGGGATGCGCCAGCCACGGAGTTGTCGCTGATTAAGAGACACGCCGGGTCTTGCGCTTCATGAAATCCATCAAGATGAACTGGCCAAGTGTCATTGTATTCGTAAAGTAGGCTTTGCCTTTGCAGATCGAGGCGACCTGCTTGACGAATTCCACCAAGCTTCGGTCTCGAGCCAGCATGAAGGTGTTGATCATGATACCGGAGCGCCGGCAGTTTGCTACCTCCCGGTAGGTGGCCTGGAGAATCTGAGGGTCGAGACCCATCGAATTCACGTAGATCCTGCCGTCGGTCATGGTGAGTGCCGAGGGCTTGCCATCGGTGATCATGATGATCTGGCGCATGTCTTTCTTCTGGCCCAGCAGGATCCGCCGCGCCAGTTTAAGGCCCTCCGCAGTGTTGGTATGGTAGGGACCAACCTGGGCTGTCGCGAGCGCGCTGAGTGGAATCTCTTCGGCAGAATCGTGGAACAGCACCACGCGCAGACTATCGCCGGGATACTGGGTACGAATCAGATGAGTGAGCGCAAGGGCGACTTTTTTGGCCGGCGTGAAACGATCCTCGCCG
>DATADG010000217.1:0-12305 GCA_036258655.1 Gemmatimonadales bacterium
CTCGAGCCGGCCCCGATCCTCGCCTTCCCGCATGGGCTGGTCGAGTCGCAGCGCCTCCACGTGCAGTGCGCCCAGGGAGCGCACGGCCTCAGGAGTGAGTCCGGTCGCTGAAACAAGCTCCTCCGTGGTCGGCACGCGACCGAGCTTTTCGGTCAGGAGCGTAGTGACTCGCCCCAGCCGGGTCAGGTCGGCGGTCCGGTTGAGGGGAAGCCGCACAGGACGTCCGTGTCGCGCGATGGCTGCCTGAATCGCCTGCCGAATCCACCACACGGCATAGGAGATGAACTTCACGCCGCGGTCGGGATCGAACTTACGCGCAGCGGTCATCAGGCCCACGTTCCCCTCACCGATCAGGTCCATCAAAGGAACGCCGCGGTTCTGGAACTTCTTCGCTACCGAGACGACGAAACGTACGTTGTGCCGGGCGAGTCGCTCCTGAGCTTCCACGTCTCCCCGGAACGCACGACGTGCCAGGGCAGTCTCCTCCTCCACCGTAAGCAGGGGGATCCGGCTGATCTCCTTGAGGTAAAAGTCCAGGCTTTCCCGCCCCTCATCAACCGCCCGAGCAAGGGCGGTGGGTCGGGCCGAGCGCCTGCGAGTCTTCTTGGTACCTGCCACTTTGCTACTCCCATCCGAGTTAACGCCCTGGCGGGCAAACATGATTCGGCCCGTTACAGCAACAGCCGGCCGATCCGGCCGGTTCCCTCCCGAGCCGCCATTCACAGTCACTGGCTGTCGCTGGAGTCCTTATACATACTGCCTGAGACGCGCCTCGGGTCGCATGGTGCACGCGGATGCAAGAGGGCCGAAGCTCCCGGAGCTTCGGCCCTCAGCTGAAACCCTGCCGCGGGGCCCTACACCCATTCCATAACTTCTTTAGTTCTACCAGCTTAGCGTATACTGCCCGCCGATGGTGTAATACACCTCGCTGGCTCTCAGATCACTCGCCTGATCCTCGGTTGGCCAGGCACTCCGATGGGTGGTCATGCCGAAGCGCAAGGCGAAGTTGCGGACCAGGTCCACCCCCAGCGTGAGCCGTTCCAGCTGATCTCGCCGGCGAGGGATCATCGGCTCCCCGCCGAAGGCAAAGGTTTTCTCCAGAGTGACCGTCACAGGGGTCCGCACCTCGGTGAGTCCGCCATTGAGCGACACGAAGGTACTCACCTCCTGTAACGTCTCCTTCCCATCCGTGTAGATCCCCAGCTGAGAGCTAGCGGTCAACCCCTTGATCATGATGCTGGGCCCGATGCTGGCCCGATATGCCGTCCCCTGCGTCAGCGCGGCATGGCGCTCGGTCGGGAGCCACTCGCGGTGGGTGGCCGCCAGATGCATCGCCAGACCATAGCTCATCCCGTCGCCCATACGCTTGATCTCCCGGGATACATCGAGCGAGCCTCCCCGCTCGTCGGATCCATAGAAGCCGTGAGCCCGGGCGCTCCAGCCGCCGGTGGCGAGCTCGGCCTGTACGTTCCACACGGTGTGGCTCAGCGCTTCCTTGAGCAGCACCGACTTGTCCCGGCTGGTCACTGCTCGCTTGGTGAAAGCCGTGCTCCAGCCACCAGTGATTGCCACAGAGCGCTCATTGCGTTCCGGCAGCTGCACGGGAAGCTCGTGGTAGTACTCCCGGCAGCTGCTGCTTCGGCATACCACCACCTTCACCGGTTTCTTGAGCACGTCAAACAGACGTCCGTGCTCACGTACGGCGTACTCGCGTCCGCCGGCACTATCACCAAAATCGCTGCCAAGCCTGGCATGGAGACTGGAGCCAGTGCTCCAGTACCGGTCCAGGCCATCGGTCGACTCGATGCTGATGCTGTCGGCTGATGGACTGGCCACCTCCACTTGGGCCGACCCCCCGGACTGAATAATCGCGGGAGTCATGGTGAGCTCGACCGGCTCGGGACCGGGTGTCAGGCTGACCGTCGATGTGGAGACGCCACAGCCCTGAAGGCTCAGCGCCACGTATGCCAAAGACAGCAGTGCCAGCGAGAGTCTGCGACGAAGCTGGTTCATTGATACCGCCGGTAAGCTGAGCGTAGGGGGCCTGCCCGCCGGAGCACATTGTCTCCAATCGGCGGTGTTCAAACGGGAGTTCGCGCATGATGTTGCGCTGCGCCCCCTAGCATTTCGCAAGGAGCATACCCTGACCCAACCGCACGATTTGTATAGGAATGGCAGTACGGAAAGTATCCGCGGTCTCTATCATACGCATGTGTGTCCGGCTCCGCTAGTGACCCGCGCCACGTCACGCCGGCGTCAGACAGTGTAGCATCAGCCCTCATGAGCCCCCAGCACTCTCCCAGTCCGCTTTCCACCGGATCTGCGGCGGATTTCATTCCTCCTAATCCAACCCTGCCCACACTGCGCGAGGCAGCAGCCTCCTGCCGAGGCTGCGATCTCTGGGTGAACGCGACGCAAACCGTCTTTGGTGAAGGTCCGCGGAAAGCGGAGGTCATGCTGGTCGGTGAACAGCCCGGTGATCAGGAAGACCGGCAAGGCCACCCGTTCGTTGGTCCAGCAGGCCGACTGCTGGACGCAGGATTGGAGCACGCAGGTATAGACCGCAGTCAGGTCTACGTGACCAATTCGGTCAAGCACTTCAAATTCGTTATCATCGAGCGGGGCCGCCGGCTACATAAAAAACCCAGCGCTGGAGAGATCCGGGCGTGCCGCCCCTGGCTCGAGGAGGAAATTCGGCTGGTCAAGCCTCGGGTCATTGTTGCGCTCGGCGCGACTGCCGCACAGGCGCTGCTGGGGAAGCAGTTCCGTGTGACTCAGGATCGGGGGAAACCTCTCCCGTCGGAGCTCGCTGAGGCCATCGTGGCAACCATCCATCCGTCCGCAATTCTCAGAGCTCCCAGCGAAGCTCGGGAAGACGCCCGCCGGGAGTTCTTTGCCGACCTGACCGCCGTGGCCAAATACCTGAGCCGGCACCGTCCGATACCGCGTTGAATGAGCCAGGGAATCTTCTGAAAGCCGGGCCTTTGAACGGGCGCTCGGCAACTCTGCCGCGTACCCGACAACCCGCCGACGGGAGTGCAAGGTGATCGGCAAGCTGCTGGCTCGAAAAGGCATCCTGTCCAGACGCGAGCAGGAGCTCCGGGCCCGGGAGCAGGAGCTGCTTCAGCGGCTGGCGGCCGCCCTGGAACGCTTTGGTACCGACGTCGCCAGCGATGATGTTCGGCGGTTCCAGGAAGCGCGCGAGCAGCTTACTGGACTTTTTCTCCTGGTAGTGGCGGGCGAGTTCAATTCAGGAAAATCTTCGTTCATCAATGCGCTCCTCGGCGAGCGAGTGCTTCCGGAAGGCGTCACCCCGACGACCGACCGCATCAATGTGCTTCGCCATGGAGACGAGGTCTCCGAGCAGCTCCGGGAAGCGTATCTCCTCGAGCGAACCCATCCTGCAGAGGTCCTCCGCGAGATCAGCATTGTCGATACACCAGGGACCAACGCGATTATCCGCCGCCATGAGGAGTTGACCCGGGACTTCGTTCCTCGCTCCGATCTCGTGCTGTTCGTGACCTCTGCCGACCGGCCCTTTACCGAAAGCGAGCGGGCCTTCCTGGAGCAGATTCGTGAGTGGGGCAAGAAAATTGTGTTCATCATCAACAAGATGGACATCCTCAGCCGGCCCGAAGAGCGCAAGGAAGTCGTTCAGTACGTCGCCACGAACGCGGCCCCGCTGCTGGGTGAGACGCCGATGATCTTTGGGGTGTCAGCACGACAGGCGCAGGAGGCCCGGGGCGAGGCATCCGCCGGAACTCCACAAGGAGAGGAGCTGTGGCGGGAGAGCGGGTTTGGTCCAGTCGAGGATTACCTCCTCAAGACCCTCGACCAAGAAGAGCGGGTCCGGCTCAAGCTTCTCAATCCACTCAATGTAGGACTGCGGCTTGCCTCGAAGTACAAGGACGCTACGTTCGAGCGGCTCAAGCTCCTGGCCCGGGACGTGGAGGCGCTTCAGAACATTGATCAGCAACTGGCTCTCTACCATCAGGAAATGTTGCGTGATTTCGAGCCGCGGTTGGCGCGCCTGGACGTCCTCCTCGGCGATATGGAGCGGCGGGGGACCCAGTTTTTTGAGGAGAACATCCGGATCGGCAGGATCCGGAGCCTGATGGACAGTGAGGGTATCAAGCGGGCCTTTGAGCGCGAGGTCATCGGCGAGACACCCAAGCAGCTCGAGGAGGAAGTCGGGCGGGTCATCGACTGGATCGTCGAGCGAAACCACAGGCTTTGGCAGGATATCAACACGTACATCGAGCGGCGGCAACTGACCCGGCATCACGAAGGCATGATCGGGGATGTGGGGCCGAGCTTCAGCTATAATCGGCAGGCGCTGCTGGACTCGATCGGGAGAGTCTCGCGCGACGTGGTCGGGAGTTACAACCGTGAGGCCGAGTCACGGAGCATCGCCAACGATATCCAGGGCGCCTTTGCCACAACCGCGCTGGCCGAAGCCGGGGCGGTCGGCCTGGGAACCATCGTCGTCACTATGGTCACCGGCGCTGCCGCAGACGTGACCGGCATCCTGCTCGCGACGGCCCTGGCGGTGGGTGGCTTCTACGTGCTGCCGCGTAAGCGGCGGCAGGCACAGCGGGATTTCCAGCAACGAATCGCAGAGCTCCGAACCCAGCTCAAGAATGCCCTGACCCGACAAGTTCACCTCGAGCTGGAACAATCCACCGCGAGGATCAACGAGGCCATCGCTCCTTACCGTCGTTTTGTCCAGAGTCAGCAGCTGCAGCTCAATGAGGCCCGAGGAGAGCTGGTGGCCACCGAAGACGCGCTGATGCGGCTGCGAGCCGACATCGAAAAACGCTAATACGCTGAAAACACAAATCCGGAGCCACCATGTGGACTCCGGATGCAGGACCGTCGAGCGTAGATCGAGGCTTACCAGGACTCGCCAGTGGTCACCTTCTTTTTCCGCTTGCGCCGGAGCGCCGCGGCAGTTTTGATCGCACGGGCTTCGCTAGGCTTCACGTAGTGACGGCGCCTCCTGAGCTCGCCGAAGAGGCCGGATTTCTGAAGCTTCCGCTTGAACACTTTGAGTGCTCGATCCAGGCTGTCTTCCTCACTCAGCTTGACTTCGGTCATCCGGGTGCCCTCGCGACGAATGAAAAGCAAAGAGGGCCGGCGCTCGTGCCAGCCCCCTGGGAGCATCATGGGGTGGATCTGTCACCGCTCTGACGCAGTAAGAAGCATACCCCGGGATTCTTCATACCACAAGGCGAGTGCCGTGGCCGCAGCATCACCCGCGGCAGCAGCAGGAGGTCCGCGCTCGGCGGACGTGAGCACCTTGGCCTCCGTCACTTCGGGGCGGCCCAGCTCGTACACCAGCGGGTTTCTCGACGTGTACTCTGCTGCGCATCGCGCGGACGCACCGGAGCCTTCCTCAGTATCACAGACACTCACCGTCATGAGCTCTTTGTTGTCGATGTTCAGTACGTAGTAGGCGCGAAAGCCGGGGATCTGCTGAATGATCGGCAGGAACTCGTCCTGGATTTGTCGGCGCAGGAGCTCGAGTGAGGCTTTATTGACGGCCCCGTTCTTGGGACTGTATCTCCGAATTGTGACAAACATCTGTTCCTCTACGGGCGCACGGCCGCGCGCCGGGTTGAACGTTGACTACTACCGGCAGAACATAATCCGAGGGAGCCGAGGTCGCGAGGAGGCATGCAGTCATCGGCTCAGCAGGCCGGCGTCGAGTATGAACGGCGCCCCCGTGATATAGCGGGCGCGCTCCGAAGCGAGGTAGAGCACCGCCTGAGCCACGTCCTCAGGTTCGATCCACGGGACCGGGAGCAGGTTCCCGGCCGAGCGCTCGGCGATTTCCCGAGGCGTGAGCCCCTCCAGGGACGCCAGGCCGTCGTTCATGGGTGTGTTTACGCCTGTAGGATGGAGCGAGTTTACCCGAATTCCATAGGGAGCCAGCTCGATGGCCCACGACTTGGTCAGTCCGGTAAGTCCCCACTTTGACGCAGCATAGTGGCTGAGCCGTCCCATTCCTCGGAGACCCGCAACGGACGAGTTGTTGATAATGACGCCGCTGCGCTGGCGCATCATGACCGGAATCACCCGCCGGGCGACCAGCCACGCGCCTTTGAGGTTGATGTCCAGCATGGCATCCCAGGCCTCCTCGGTCAGCTCGTGGGCCAGGCCATAGGCGCAGATCCCGGCGTTGTTGAACAGGATGTCGATGCGTCCGAATCGGGCGACAGTTTCGTTCACAGCGCGAGTAACGGCCGCATCGTCCCGCACGTCACCGGCGAAGGTGAGGCATTCCGACCCGAGCTCCTCACATGCCGCCGCCAACGACCCGAGCTCGTCGGGAGAGCCCATCTGGTACCCGGGATAATCCATCTGCCGTGCCACGTCCAGGGCGGCGATGCGTGCCCCTTCCCGGGCAAGCGCCACTGCGGTCGCCCTTCCCTGGCCGTGCGCTGCCCCGGTAATGAAGCCGACCGATCCGGTAAATTCACCCATCAGGAGCGTGGGCCGGCGGAGGTCGCGCTCTCGCGCACACCCTTCCGATATGGTTGCAGATATTCATCCAGCTCGACTTCCAGCGCATTGTTGACCACGTTTGTGGCCACCATCATCGCGCCGAAGCCGGTCAGGGCCACGATCTCCGCCGGACCGAAGTAGCTCTCCAATCGCTGGTACACGCTGTCCGGCACCCTGAAGGGCGAGACCGCCAGCGCGCGACCGAACTCGAGCACGGCAGCCTCCCTGTCGTCGAGCTTCAACCGATCCGGGTTCTCACCAGTCTGGATGAGCATGCGGCGAAAGAATGTCGAGCAGATGAGGCAGTCTGTTTCCGACGAGATCGCGTGGGCAAACAGAGTCGTGAGCCGTTCACCCAACAGCGGTTGCACGACATCTCGAAGCGGATACCACTCCATCAATGCCTTGAAGGCAGGCAGTGAATGCAGCAGCGTCCGTTTCATGTTGGTCATACGGGCGTGAGTGCGGACGTGCGCCTCGGCTGCGGCACGGGCGTCTGGCGCGGCAGCGTCTGTATCGAGGGGAGCAATACGGGGCATACGGAGAGACTCCGTGCGAGGGTCCGGCAACCGAGTCAATCTAGGGGGTTCTGATGGAGCGGAGAAGAAGTGCTGCCGATGACCTTTTACAGGACACGTCGCGACGCGACGTGCCGCTTGAGGTACCACTGACCTCGAGGCGTGGAGAGATCGTCATAGACTACTCCGCCGGCGCCCGCACTGGAGTGGAGAATACGGTTCTCACCTACGTAGATCGCCACGTGGTTTACTCCTCTCCCGTTGCTGGCAAAGAGAAGGAGATCTCCGGGCTTAAGTGCTGCCACTTCGAGCGGTAACGATTCTCCCGCCGCAGCCTGAAGCCTCGAGGTACGAGGAAGCTCCACCCCATGCCGGCCGTAGACATACTGAACGAAGCCGGAGCAGTCGAATCCCACAGCCGGTGTCTCCCCGCCATAGCGATAACGGGTGCCGAGATACTGTTTGGCGGTAGCGAGCACCCGGGCCGCACTGGCACTGGTAGTGGCGGGAACCCGAACCGATTTGGCGCCATGGGGGGACACCGGTGTAGCGCGTACCCTCACCCCATTTCCCCCGAGAGTGGCGACCACCGCAACCGGACCCAGAGTTGCCCGCAGGGCGGGACGCTGGAGGCGAGGAAGGGACAGTTTTACCTGCGCAGGCAGCACGCTTGGAAGCCCCGCCAGAAGTGGCAGAGCGTAAGCGACGAGCTTCATGATCACCTACTTGGGTGTGACCTGAGCCGTCAATGCAGAAGGTATGCCACCACGATCGTCCCCCGCGAGCCCGGCTTCTGAAAGGAAAAGACTTCCGCCGGAGGGGACACCAGCGCGGCGGTCGCATCGGGTCAGCACCAGTCGATCCTTGGCCCGAGTCATTCCGACATAGAGGAGCCGCCTGGCCTCCTGGATCTCCTCCTCCACGTTTTCAGCGAGAGCCTTCCATCCGGGTAGATGCTGGTCCTCCACGCCCACGACATAAACTCGCGAGAATTCCAGACCTTTCGTCGAATGCAGTGTTAACAGGTTGACTCTATTGGGATCGGTTTCCACACCCGAGCTGGTCGAGAGCGCGGCTCGGCAGAGTAGATCATCAATCTGCTCGGCGACAGTAGCTCCAACCGCGGCGTCCACCAGCATCCGGAGCCGCTCGACCGCTGCCGGATACCGTTGGGAAGCTGGGCGCTCGCTGCGGAGCCGCTCCATCAGCGCCCGGCCGCCCAGTCGATCGATGACCTGTTCTAGCGACGGTGCTCTCACCGATCCCTGGCTCACCTCCGCTGCAAAGGCATCCAGACAGTCGCTGAACCGCCCGAGGGTAAAGGGGCGCGCAATGTCCCGGAACAGGGCTTCTTCCTCATCTAGCGCAGATTCGGCGCTGATTGCCAGGGCCAGGCCTAGTTGGTCGAGCAGGTTGACAGCGGCAATTTTCCGCGCTCGCCGGATCCGGAGCTCATTCAAGGCAGGAACGACGCCGGCCAACATGTAGGCGTCATCGAATGCGTGATGCGCTCGGCCAACCTCCACATTGAAGCGAACCGCGAGATCAGTGAGCTTCACGCTGCCCTCGACCAGGGACCGCGCGAGCGGCAGAGTGTCATAGAAAATCAGATCATCGATGCCGGCAAAGCCGGCGCACAGGCGCCGAAGCACCGGCACATCGAACTCCTGCCCGTTATGGGCGATCAGGAGATCGTTGGCCACGAAGGCACGGAACCGAGGCCACACCTCCGCCAAACTCGGTGCGCCGACGAGATTCTGATCGGTGTACCCATGGACGTCGGTAGCGCGAGGTGAAATCGGGCTGCAGCAGGCGATCAGGCTGTGGAACCTGTCTACCACCACCCGACGCCGCACCCGAACCGCCGCCAGCTCCACGAATTCACAGTTATCGATATCGAAGTCGCTGGTCTCGACATCGAAGGCTACGAAGTCATCAAGTTCACTCCGCAGGTAGCGGGTCTGAACCAGTTGCAGTGCCTTGAACACACGCAGCGGCCATCCCGCTGTGCCGTCGCCGGTCCGAAGCACCAAATCTCCATCGAGTGCTCGCTCCTGACTGGTGAGCCGCCGAGCAGTGGAGATGCCGCCGGCCCGGAGCATGGCGGTTATGGGGATCTCAGTCCCGCCTGCTGCCTCAACAACGACGCGTTGCTCCGAGGCGACCGCCCTGCACAATTGACTCGCAAGGAACGCCGCTCCGGGATAGGCGGAAGGATCGCTCAGGTCATGATGATGCTCTTCCAGCGGATTTCTTCCTGCTCCAATCGGACGGGCGAGAAGCTCGTCGACCAGCCCCGAGAGTGACAGATGCGAGCGCGCCATTCCCCGGAGATTCTCGAGATGATAGATCAGACGCCACACTCGCCGTGAGTCCGCATCGCCCCGCGGCCGGTTGCCGGCAAATATCCGGAGATTGGTCAAGAGATCCTTGTCCCTGCAGTACGTCTTCTGAACCTCCTGACGCAGAGGACCGGGTAAGGCATGTTCCGCCAGCACACCGAGCCGAACGGGATCGTCGGGTGACCGTATCACCTGTAGGGACGAGATCACCCAGCTGACGATCTTGTCATCGGAAAGAGCATGACCCTGCGCTAGACGGCAGGGAATGCCGGCAGATACGAGGCGTTCCTCGAGATAGCGTCCCAGTCGATGGGACCGATACAGCAGCGCCACGTCGCCCCAGCCGATGCCGTTTTCATCCCGATCTCTCTGCAGATCTTCGATCAGCCACGCGGCTTCATCCTCCTCACTTTCGAAAGCCTTGACGGCGACCTCGAAAGGCGAGGTTCTGGTGGCCTCGATCCGCTTTTCAAAACGCCGGGGATTCCAGGCAATCAGGCGCCGGGCACAATCGAAGATCTGGGACGAGCAACGGCAGTTGCGATCCAGGACGATGGGCTGGTGAAGATCAAAATCATCTCTGAAACGGTGGATGATGTGCGGGTCCGAACCGGCCCAGGAGAAGATCGACTGCTCGTCATCGCCCACGCCGAAAAGATTGCGGTGCGCGTCGGCTAGCCGCCGGACCACGCCGTACTGGACCGGACTCAGGTCCTGGAACTCGTCAACCAGGAGATAATCCCACCTCGCCCGCAGCTCGGCCGCGGCAGCGGTATCAGTCCGCAGGAGCTGCTCAGCCAGGACCACGAGATCGTCAAAATCAGCGAGGTTTCGGGAGCGCAATCGTTCCTGATAGCGCGCCAGGAGCTCCGTTCCGCGCTCGCTCAGAGGGCGGCCCTGCAAGCGATACAGCCCAAAGAGTGACAGGACTTGTGCGCGCCGCTTCTCCGGGATCCGTAATCGCTTGAGCACAGCCATCTGATAGTCCTGGTCGGCAATGCCAAAGCCGGGGCGTAGCCCGCAACGTTCCGCATAGTCACGCACGATCCTCAAGCAGAGGGCGTGCAGCGTTCCGCGCGTGATGTCACGCTCGGCTACGCCCCAGCTCTCTCGAAGCCGGAGTGCGATCTCCTCCGATGCCTTGTTGGTAAAAGTGACGGCCAGTATTCGGCCCGGGGACATCTCATACTGACGGATGAGATGGCGGATCCGGCAGATCAGACAGTATGTCTTCCCCGCTCCGGGACCGGCCACAACCAGCACCGGACCCAGCGGTGCCTCGATAGCCCTACGCTGCTGGAGAGTGGGTTCGAACATCATGCTTGCGCCGACTGATGGATCTGAGCGCGGGCCCATCGCGCCAGGGTTCCAGCCAGCTCGTCCAGGACCTGTCCCGAGGTGCGGCCTGACCGCTTGAGCACGCCAAACGAGTGGTCGGCGCCCTGGACGATATGCAGGGTCGCTCGTGATCCCAACGCGTGACACACGTTCTGAATCAGATCCATTCGGGCAAATGCATCGCGTGTGCCCTGGAGAAAGAGCATTGGAACGGCAACATGCTGGAGGTGGTCGGCCCGGCGGGTGCTGGGTTGCCCTGGAGGATGCAGTGGGAATCCGAGGAAGGCCAGTCCTCGGACGCGCTCGAGTGAGGAGCCCGCGGCGGCGCCGGACGTCATGCGGCCGCCCAGCGATTTTCCCCCGGCCACTATTGGGAGTTCCGGCACGATCTCCCCTGCCTTGGCAACAGCCGCCCGGACAGTGGCTTCGAGCGTTGCCGGAAGGTCCGGGCGGCTGCGTCCAGCCTCCAGGTACGGAAACTGATATCGAAAGGTGGCGATGCCTTGTGCAGCCAGAGCAGCGGATATGTTCTCCAGAAAGGGATGACGCATGCCGGCCCCCGCCCCATGCGCCAGCACGTACAGCAGCCACGCGTCAGGTGGACGAAGCAGGAAGGCGGACACCTCGCCGATGGTGTCGCTGATGTGGAGCCGGAGGTCAGCCGCCTCGGTCACGCGCGGGTAGCCCGCTTCCTCACCCGCTCGAGTGCGGCGCCGATATCCGGAGCCAGCTCCAGCACGCCGGCGAGAGGGTCGCGCTTCAACTTCCGCATCCGTTCGGCCACGTTGGCGATGGTGAACTGTCGAATGTCGAGCTTCGAGGTCACCTCAGTCCACTTCAGCGGTGTGGACACCGGAGCGCCAGGAAGCGGGCGCGCACTGAAGGGGGACACAATGAGTCGCCCAGAGCCGTTCTGTAGATAGTCAACGTAGACCTTCCCCCCGCGATTCGAGACCTGCCGGGTCAGGGTAGAGATCTCGGGCAGCTCCGCAGTGATCAAGCGGGCGAGCAGCTCTCCCAGGCTGCGGGCCTGGTCGTGACGGCACTGGCATCCCAGAGGAATCATCACATGGAGCCCGGACGACCCGCTCGTCTTGACGAAATTCGGAAGCCCGATCTCCTCACAAAGGGAATGTGCCACCGAGGCGACGGTCACCACGTCGCTAAACGGAGCGCCCTTCGGGTCCAGGTCGAGGATACACCAGTCCGGATGGCCGATGTTGGCGACCCTGCTGCTCCATACATGGAGAGGGATGGTTCCAAGGTTGACGAGGTACAGAAGTGACGACTCATCGTCGCAGATGAAGTAATCGATCTCCCGCTGCGCCTGCTCACTCCACATGCGCTCGGTGCGAACCCAGTCCGGAACGAAACCCGGTGCATCCATTTGATAGAAGGACTTTCCTGCAATCCCGTCGGGATATCTGGTGAGCACCACCGGACGATCGGTCAGATACGGCAGTATCCATTGGCTGACGGATTGATAGTAGCGGATGAGGTCGCCTTTGGTGTACCCGTCTTCAGGCCAGAAGATCTTTTTCTCATTGGTGATGCTGAACTGAGAAGGCGGTGCAGCGGGGCTGCGGGGCAGATGGTGCTG
>DATADG010000218.1:0-9286 GCA_036258655.1 Gemmatimonadales bacterium
CGGCATCCGACGGGTCTTCCGAGCGAACATACCCCTGGCGGCCCAGCACCCCCAGCATCAGCTCGGAGTCGGCCACGTTCATTTGGCAGCCATATGTCTCGAGGTACACGCGTTTGGGCATGCGGCAATTATAGCGGGGCCGAGGGGCGGTGGGGCAGCGGTGCGGCGCCGGTGCGTTCTGGTGGATGATAAGAGTTCGTGGTGATGTGGCGCTTGATTCTCTGCCCCGCTGCCCCGCTGCCAAATGTCCTACGGCCGAACCGATACACCTAGCGAAAGGATGAATGCGCGCTCCGAGTACACTTCCTCTGATCGCCAGACGTGCTCCAGAGCGAGGTCAATGCCCCCGCGCTGCTGTGCGAACCTGATTCCACTCCCTGCCGAGATGCCGACCTCGTGACCCTGGGATCCAGCGATCAGCGGAAACGGGAGCTGGCGGTACCGAGCTCCCACACGGATCGGTCGCCGGGAGGGCTGTCGCGGGTCCGGGGTGTATTCTGCTCCTACCGCCACCTCGATCGTATTTTCGGCGCCGATCCCACCCTGCTCGATCAGATCGCTGTTAGCAGCGGACCAGGTACGCAGGATGGATTGGGTGGAGAGCCCCAGCTGGTCCGAGGGTTGCCAATGGACGCCCAGCCCAAAGCTGTATGGCAGGTCCACCGTGCCGACCCGGATGGAGTCCCGATCGACATTTGCGTGCCCATCCCAACGGACCATCGTAGCAAGAGCGAGCCGAGAGGCCAGCTGTGCAACGAGTCCGGCAGAGACACCGACCCCTGCATAGGACATCTCGCCACGCTGAATGGAGGGCCGATAGAGCGAGTCATCAAACGATCTCCTGAGCTCGAGCCGGGTAGAACCGGTAATGACGTGAAAGGCCGCACCGAACGTCCAGCGCTCGAAGAGCCGATAGGCTCCTGCCAGGCGAAGGTCGCTTATGCCTCCACGAGCAGACAGTGTATCGGTGATGCCGACCGGAACGCCTCGAAGCTCCACAGTGCTGGAGGAGGTCAGTGTGAAGTCACGGTTGGTGTAATTGGAGTAGTTGAGCCCGACTGCAGCACGTGACTGGCGCACCGGACCAACGACTGTCAGCTGAGGAAAACGGGTGTTCCGGGTGGAGGCAGTGCCGGAAGGATTCTCCTGAGAGCCGAAAGCTTGACTGATCGTGAATACGCTGGTCAGTGTCACAGCTCCAGCCAGCGCCGCCGGGTTCAGACTGGACTCATGGTCGAATAATCCGAAGGCCCCTCCACTGGCGAGCGAACGGGTGGCAAGGTGACGGCCCGGATACCCTAACCCCCGTACTCCGAATTGAGACGATTGCGCCACCAGTCCGCCTGGCGCTGCTGCCAGCATGAGGAGGAAAAGGGCAGCGCGCATTCAGGGGATCTCGAAGGGAAATGACCGCAGGTAACTGATCCGGAGACGTGGCCAGGTGGCCGGATTCGGAGCGCGGGTGGAATAGAAGGACAGATCCGAGAAGCTCGCCGCTTCAAGTTCGGGCACCAGAGACAGCACCAGTGCCGTGGGCGGGTTTGAGGAGGCGAGCCAGAGCTGCTGCATAAGTCGCGCGATTTCAATTTCGACGGTTCCGCCGGTGCCTGCGGCCAGAGTGTCTTCGGCGAACCCAAACCGAGACTCGACTGGTGACTTTGCACCAATGTCCGCCAGGACACCCCGGGCCAGAACGCGCACGGGGTCGGTCGGAAGTCCCAGGATCGGAGAGACCGGCGTGAGCTCCAGCGTAGCCCGCACTACCCTCGCAGAATCGCGGATCCGAGGAGGAAGATCGAAGCGCAGCAGCGCCCGAGAAGCAGGTATATCACCCACCGTCAACAAGGTGGGATCCTCGACCTCCAGAGCCGGTGAGATCGTAGAATTGAATTCAGCAGTGAGCCGAAGCGTTCTCAGCCGCGCGGTTCCGGTATCGGGAATATCAAGGGTGGCATAGGTCTCGAAGACAGGAGGCGCACCTCCGAAGACTGCTCCCAGACGCACACCGGTAAAGTCGGGAGCGTCGAGTCGAACGCCCAGCGCCAGCACCCCGTTGTGTATTGCCGGGATGGCGAGGCGGGCCAGATCCTCCCCCCGAAGCATCGTGCGTACCGCGCCCCTATTCAGAGTGTCCGGTAAGGGAACGGGCACCACTAGGTTTTCGGGCACAAAGGCCGGATCCACCTCGGCGTAGGTTGTCGTCGAGTCTATCAATGGGGGCATCCGGTAGAGCAGCAGCTGGACCCCGCTCAGGTTGGTATCCCGGGCTGTGATCGAGAGCTCGAGAGCTATCGAATCGATGGCGTAGGCCCGCAGGGTGTCCCGCACGGCGACTGAGTCGCTGCGCTGCGGAAATCGGATGATCGCACGCTCCTCGTAGCCCCGAAGACCGTTGGACACCAGCAATGCCGCTGCAGCTTGTGCTTGAACGTAGCCCGAGAAACTGCTGTCTAGATTCGGGATAGGCGTGATCACCTCATCAAAGATCTGAGGGCTTCCAGCGGGGCACATCGCCGGGCAATCCGCGGGTGTGGTGAGGTCTTCCCGGCAGCCGCACAGAGCCACCGCGGCCGCGAGTCCCAGATAACGGAATTTCACCGAAGCTGCTCCGGACCAAATGCCGCAGGGAGGAGATCCGACAGGTTCCAGTGCACCGTGTTGTGAGCGCCCACCGCCTGAATCGGAATGTCCGGGCCGAATTCCGACAGAACCTGGCGACAGGCTCCACATGGCGCAGCCGGGGGATCTACGTCCGACACCACGACTGCCCGGCGAAACCGACGGGCGCCTGCGGAGACTGCTGCGGACACCGCCGCCCGTTCCGCGCACATGGTGAGTCCGTAGGAGGCGTTTTCGACATTGCATCCAACAAAGACCCTGCCGTCCGCCGCCTCAATCGCCGCTCCAACCCGGAACTCAGAGTAGGGAGCATACGCCTGTGTTTGTGCTTTCCTGGCCGCTGCGACAAGTGGGTCAGTCACGCCACACCTCAGATAAGAACGACACGCCTGCCTCGAGAGCCGGCACCTGAAGGAACTGGGCAACCGTCTGTCCCATGTCTGCAAAGGTGCGGCGTTGGCCGAGATCTACCGGTCGGACCCTGGGCCCGACCACGAGCAGGGGCACTACCTCGCGAGAATGGTCGGTCGAAGGGGTCGTGGGATCATTGCCGTGGTCAGCGGTAAAGATAACGAGGTCCTGGTCCCGGATTTTTTCGAGCAACTGCGGCAGCGCCCGATCCAGTTCGCGGAGGCCGGCATAAAACCCCGCAACATCGTTCCTATGACCCCAGGTCTGATCGAATTCGATCACATTGGCCAGCAGAAAACCCTCCTCCATCGTTTGAAGCGCGTCGCGGATCAGGCGGTACGCAGCGGCGTTCGTGGCGGCATGAACACTGGAGATACCCCGACCCGCGAAGAGATCGTCCACTTTGCCGACCCCCACCGTAGAGATGCGCGCCGCCAAAAGGCGGTCGAGCAGCGTTGCAGCGGGAGGAGGCAGGCTGAAATCACGCCGGTTGGCTGTCCGGGACCACGAACCCGGGCTCCCGGTAAACGGGCGGGCGATTACGCGAGATACGGCATGCTCCCCTTGCAGCAGCTGCCGGGCAATGCGACAACCGGCGTACAGCTCCTCCAGAGGAATTACGGATTCGTGAGCCGCGACCTGGAAAACACTATCTGCCGATGTATAGACGATCCAATCCCCAGTCCTGCAATGGTCCGCGCCGAACGTGTCCAGGATTGCCGTGCCCGAACTTGCGATGTTCCCCAGGACGCCTCGGCCGGTCAACCGGATGAACTCCCTGATGATGCTGGATGGGAATCCATTAGCGTAGGTGGGAAAGGGCCGGTCGAGAACAAGGCCGCAGATCTCCCAGTGACCGGTCGTGCTGTCCTTGCCAGGGCTCGCCGGCTGACACACGCCAAAGGCAGCCGCAGGGTTCCGAGTCGGGGCTACCCCATCGAGCGGGGCACAGCGACCTAATCCCAGTGCTTCCAGCTGAGGAAGCGACAAGCCGCCTACAGCCCGAGCGACATTTCCAAGTGTGTTGCTACCCTCATCCCCGTAGAAGCTGCTATCGTGGGCCGTGCCGATGCCCAGTCCATCGAGCACAATGATGGCTGCACGCCGCATCTACGGTTTCGGTGTGTCCGGCATGTAGCGGCGGACGATCCGGGGTCCGAGCCTGACGAGCAGCTCGTAGGACACGGTGCCCGCGAGCTCCGCCTGTGAATCGAGTGAGACCAGCCCTCCGTAGATGGTGCCGACATCACCGATAGCGACAGCCGTATTGACCAGCACCATGCACATATCCATGGTGACACGACCCACAACGGTGGACAGAGTACCGTTCAGCTCCACATGCCGGACACGGGGGATGTGGCCATTCTCCACGCTGGTACGAGGGAAACCGTCAGCATACCCGACAGCGAGAGTGGCGATGACACTGTGACGCTCGGCGCGCCAGGCAGCTCCGTACCCGACCGTATCCCCGGCCTCCAGTGATCGAACAGCGACCACACGTGCCCGCAGCGCGGCTACTGGCTGGGGCCGAGAGTGTCCTGCCGCAGCGCCGTACAGATATATGCCCGGCCGTACGAGATCCCCTGCATAACAGCGACCCTGAAGCGCCGCAGCGCTGTTTGCCGCGTGCACCAGGGGGGGCCGATGCGGCAGAAATTCGAGGGTCTGCTGAAAACGTTGCCACTGCAAGGCAGTCAGATCCGGATCGGACTCGGAGTTCACGAAGTGCGTGAATGCGCCCTCCCACCCGGGTGCTGTCGCCACGACCGAGCGTACCTTCTCGAGCGCGGTCGAGTCATTCCAGCGCAACCCTGCCCGGCTCATGCCGGTATCTATCTCGATGTGGAAGGGTCGTTCGGTGTGTGCGACCCAGGCGTCGAGCGCGGCCGGATCACCAATGGTGGGCCGAAGCTCGAGGGCGAGGTGGCGCTGAATCAACTCGGGAACGAGGGGCGTTACCACCAAAAGAGGATGGCGGATGCCGGCGTCGCGCAGCGCTTGCGCCTCATCCACCGAGGCAACTCCGAAACCCCAGGGGTCGACCGCTTGCAGTGACCGAGCCACTTGCACCGCCCCGAGACCGTAGCCGTTAGCTTTGACCATCGGAAGCAACCGGCTCCCACTGACCGCAGCCACAGTACGTGCATTCGCCACCAGCGCGGCCAGATTGATGTCTACCCAGGCGCGCAGCGTCTCGGAAGAAAATGTCATGGGCAGGTCGGCGGGTATGATATTCGCCGCGAGGAGCACATGCAAGACAATTCAGCGTTGGGACGTGCCATGGCCATGGTACGCGATCTCCGAAAGCGCTGCGCCTGGGACAAGGCGCAAACCCGCGAAACGCTGCGGCCCTATCTCATCGAAGAGGTGCTCGAACTGGATCATGCGTTGGCCGACGGCGACCTTCGCGCCATTCGGAGCGAATTGAGTGACCTTCTGCTTCACGTCGCGTTCCAGCTGGTGCTCGCCGAAGAGCGCCGGGAATTCACTCCCGAGGATGTTGCAACCGACCTGGAAAACAAGATGAGGCGCCGGCATCCTCATCTCTTCGATTTGGGTAGTGCGGAGCCGTGGGAGCGGATCAAGCGTCGGGTGCGGAGCGGTGCGGTGCTGGCCGGATTAGTTCCGACGCTTCCCTCTCTGCTGATGGCGTATCGTCTGCAGGAGCGGGCCGCCTCCGTGGGCTTCGACTGGCCCGATGCCAGTGGTCCGCTGCAGAAGGTGCGGGAGGAGCTCGACGAGGTTGAAGCAGAGTTGCGCACGTCTCCTCACGTGAGTGCCGATGAAAGAAATCCCGACCCCAATGCTCCCGGCCATCCTCCCAGCGACCAGCTCGTGACCGAGATAGGCGACCTGCTGTTTGCAGTGGTTAATCTTGCGCGGAAATGCGGTGTGCAGCCGGGACCGGCGCTCGACGGCGCAAACCGGAAATTCCGGCAACGCTTCGAGCGTGTCGAGCGGCTTGCCGCAGATCGGGGGATCGAAGTGGCGACGGCAGGTCTCGAGGTACTGGATGATTTGTGGAATGAGGTAAAGGCCGGGCAGAGGGACGGGGGGGCGGCTGGGCAGAAATAATGGGTCGAGCCCCTGCCCCGCTGCCCCTCCGCCCATTTGCCCGGCTGACTACGGATATAGCCGATGGATCTGCCGGGGAAATGCAATCGCCTCACGGATGTGAGGAATGCCGCAGATCCAGGCGACGGTGCGTTCGACGCCCAGGCCGAAGCCGGAATGGACAAAAGTGCCGTACTTCCGAAGGTCGAGGTACCAGCGGTAGGCTTCAACGTCGAGCCCCTGTTCCTGAATTCGGGTGAGCAGCTTGGAGTAATCGTCCTCTCGCTGCGAGCCACCGATAATCTCTCCGTAACCTTCCGGGGCCAGACAATCGTTGTTCAGGACGGTGCGTAGATCGTCGGGATTCTCCTTCATGTAGAACGCTTTCACCTGCTTGGGATAGTTGTACACGAACACCGGTCGGTCGTACTGCCGCGCGAGCAGGGTCTCGTCATCTCCCCCGAGGTCATGACCCCAGGTGATGTCGGAGCCGAGCGTGTTCAGCCGCGCGACGGCGTCGGTGTAGGATATGCGCGGAAATGGGGGCTGCACCGATTCCAGCGGCCGGGTATCTCGCTCGAGCTCTTTGAGGTCCTCCCGTCGCCGTTCGATCGTGCGGCTCACCACATGGCTCACGAACTGTTCCTGCAGCCGCATATTGGCATCCGAATCATTGAACGCCACTTCGGGCTCGACCATCCAGAACTCGGTGAGGTGGCGCCGGGTCTTCGATTTCTCGGCGCGGAAGGTGGGACCAAAGCAGTAGACCTTCCCGAGCGCCGCCGCGGCTGCCTCGACATAGAGCTGCCCTGTCTGGGCCAGGTAGGCTTTTCCGAGATCGAAGTACTCGGTCGCAAAAAGATTGCCCGCTTCCTCGCCGATGGCCCCCGTCAGGATCGGTGTGTCCACCAGGATGAAGCCGCATTGGTACATGAAGTCCCGGATGGCCTGCACCACCTCGTGACGGATGCGGGCCACCGCGGCCTGGCGGCGGCTTCGGAGCCATAGGTGTCTATGCTCGAAGAGGAAAGTCGTCCCATGCTCTTTGGGAGTGATCGGGTACTCGGGGCTGGTGCCCAGGAGCTGGAGCGCCTGGACCGACAATTCATAGCCACCAGGCGAACGCGGCTCTTCCCGCACCGTTCCCGTCACAGCGACGCTGGCTTCCTGACTAAGGGATGTGAACGTTTCCCAGGCTGATTCCGAAACTTCTCTCTTTGAGAGGACGCCTTGCACGTAGCCCGTACCATCACGTACGACCAGGAACGCGATCTTACCGCTGGAGCGGGTGGTTACCACCCAGCCCTTGATCGTAACCGTTTCGCCGGCGTGTGCGTGGAGGCCGCTGATGTACACCACTGCCATGGTGGATCCGAGAGGAGAGGGCGCCTGCGTCGAGGAGCGTTGAGTCTAGCCGTGCTGTTGGGAAGCGTCAACGCGGCGTGTATGAACTTTCGTCCTCCGCCCAAACCAGTCGCGGCGACGCTTGCAGGCGATGCGCCCATGCCGGTCTGGACATCGCGGGTTGGCCGCCGGTTCACTGGGCCATTGGCGATCGCCAACAATACTCTCTATGCGGGGAGCATCGACCGGAAGGTGTACGCCATCAATTTGGTCAATGGTCAGGTCCGCTGGTCGACGCGACTTCCCGGCATGATTGTAGGAGGGGTCGTGCTCTCCGGTGACACGGTCTTTGCTGCAAGCTCCCGCCCGCAGGGCCGGATTCAGGCCCTCCGCCGCAGCACGGGCAAGCAAATCTGGCGTACCTCAACACCACCCATAGTTGCTCCGCTGGCATTGATAGACGGTGTGCTGGTGGCACCCACGCAGGGCGGTGACGTGTTAGGGGTCGATCCGGCCCGTGGAAAGATTCTCTGGCGGCAGCGACGCCTGGGCGTGACCCGCACGGCCCCCACCGCTGCCGGGGAGGGCGGCAGTTTGATTGCCACCACCGATTCGCTCTACCGGATACGAGTGCGCGACGGACGCGTAACCCACCGGACCAAATCGCCTGGCACCGTCGTGTCTCCCTGGATTACCAGCGATAGCGCACTCATTGCGGGGACCACCGATTCCCAGATCGTTTCCATCAGCCCGGAGAACCTTCGCCGCAATTGGTCGTTACAGGTGGACGCGCCAGTGCTTGGAGCACCGGCGGCAATGGGTGACACACTGTATCTGGCCAGCCGGACCGGCACGCTGTACCGCATCGAGCCCGGACGCGAGCCGTCGCTCAAGACACTCGCAACTCTGGACTGGCCGGTCACCGCCGCTGTCTCCATCGCCGGACGCCAGATTCTCCTCGGCGGCGCCGACGGAGTGATCCGAAGCTTGCGACCCGATGGCACGGAGGTGTGGCGGGTACGGGTTTGGCGGCCGGTTGAGCTAGGACCGGTTCCACTGACTGATGGTATCGTAGCTATCGGAGGAAACGGCGACTTGCATCGGTTCCGCCAATGATGCGGATCTGTTCTCTGCTATTCGGACTCATGCTCCTCGCCACGCCGGCGAAGGCACAGAGCCGTCTCAGCCCTTTGGTGAAATACGGCAAGTGGGTGCTGGCTGCGGGTGCAGTCGGCATGAACTACCTGGCGCTCCGATCTCACAATCGGGCCGAGGATGCGTACGATGAATTGGAGTCGCAGTGTCTGGAAATGCAGTCCCGATGCGATCTCAGCCCGGACGGTGAGTACCTGAACCCTGAGATAGAGGCCCTGTATCAGAACTCTCTCCGGCACGATCGGATCACCCGTGGCTGGCTTATCGGGGGAGAAGCCGCCCTCGCCGGGGCGGCGGCGCTCTTTGTCTGGGAGCTGACCCGACCAAAAAGCAGACCTGAGAATATTCCCTTCGAGCCCGAGCTGCGAAATCTTCGTGGAGCCACCGGGGTGGGTCTCCGACTGCAGTTCTGACGTTTCCTGCGCACTACCCCACGCGAAACAACTCGACTGCGCGCGGATAGCGCGCGAGCGCACGCTCCCGGAGGCGCTGGTGCTCGCGACGTAGTAACGCCGGATCACCAGCGATGATGGTGTTGGCGAGATCGCGGGCGCGGGCCAGGAGATCGGCGTCTTCCGGCAGGCGAGCATGCCGGACCTCGAAACCACCCGACTGTCGTGCGCCGATCAGATCACCCATTCCCCGTTCTTCGAGATCCAGCTCAGCGATCTTGAAACCGTCCTGGGTAGCAGCAAAGCTGTGG
>DATADG010000219.1:0-8069 GCA_036258655.1 Gemmatimonadales bacterium
ACCCGCGATCTCGGTGGGACCGCCTCCACCGAGGACTTCGGCAATGCAGTGGCTCGGCGGGCTGCCTGAGGTTCCCTGCGCCCGTTGCGGGAAGCGGGTACGCGGGCTCCGGTGGGGCGATTTGTGCCCCGACTGCGTGGCCGAACGGAAACGGCGTGCAAGCCGACTGGCCAGCCGCATCTCCTTGGCCGCTACGGTGCTGATGGCGGCATACGTGGCCATTCGCATCCCGGGAGCCCCAATGGCGCGGCTCTACGGCGGCATCGCGGTTCTCGCCACCTATATCATCGTCCGGCGGATCGCTACTCTCGTGGCCATGGAGTATCTCAAATGACAGAGGGGCGGAGGCGCAGAAGGGCAGAGGGGCAGCCGGCGATGTTTGCGGACCTTCTGCGATTTCCCGGAGTAGTTCGAGTGGCAGCGCTGCTAGTTGCGAGCACCGCCCCGCTGCCACTCGAACTCCACCGGGAAATCGCAGAAGGTCCGCAAACCTCGCCGGCTGCCCCTCTGCCCTTCTGCCCCTCTGCCTCTCTGTCATTTGAGATACTCCATGGCCACGAGAGTAGCGATCCGCCGCACGATGATGTAGGTGGCGAGGACCGCGATGGCGCCGTAGAGCCGGGCCAGGGGAGTGGCCGGCACGCGAAGCGCGACGTATGCCGCCATCAGCACCGTCGCGGCCAAGGAGATGCGGCTGGCCAGTCGGCTTGCACGCCGTTTCCGTTCGGCCACGCAGTCGGAGCACAAATCGCCCCACCGGAGCCCGCGTACCCGCTTCCCGCAACGGGCGCAGGGAACCTCAGGCAGCCCGCCGAGCCACTGCATTGCCGAAGTCCTCGGTGGAGGCGGTCCCACCGAGATCGCGGGTGCGGATTCCGTCCTTCACGATGGTAGTGACAACGGCCTCCCGGATGCGATGGGCGCAGTCCAACTCCCCGATGTGGTCCAGCATCATCGCGGCCGCCAGGATCTGGGCCGAGGGGTTGGCCACACCCTTTCCCGCAATGTCCGGAGCACTGCCGTGCACCGCCTCGAAGATCGCGGCCTTGGTCCCGATGTTCGCGCCGGGCGCCAGACCCAGCCCACCTACCAGACCGGAGACTTCGTCGCTCAGAATGTCGCCGAACATGTTTGTGGTGACCATGACGTCAAACTGCTCCGGACGGAGCACCAGCTGCATGGCGGTGTTATCCACGATCATGTCGTTGGATTCGACTCGGCCCTCATACTCCTTGGCGATCGTCCGTCCAACCTCGAGGAAAAGTCCGCTCACCATCTTGAGGATGTTTGCCTTGTGCACGATCGTGACTTTGCGCCGCTTGTGCTTGAGGGCATACTCGAACGCGTAGCGGATGATCCGCTCGCATCCGCGCCGGGTCACGATGGCCAGCGACTCACCGACTGCACGCGGATCATCGCCGACCGCCACGAAGTGCTCGACGCCGATGTACAAGCCCTCCAGATTTTCCCGCACCAGCACGATGTCCACGTTCTCAAATCGCCCGCCGGGGATGATCGTCCGCGCCGGCCGGATGTTGGCGAAGAGCTCGAATTCCTTTCGCAATCCGACGTTCACCGACCGGAAACCGGTTCCGACGGGCGTGGTGAGAGGTCCCTTGAGTGCCAGGGAGTTCTTGCGAATGCTTTCGACTGTGGCGTCGGGTAAGGGAGTGCCAGTAGCTTCGACGGCCGCCATACCGGCCAACTCCTCATCCCAGTTGAAGCGAAGACCGGTGGCCTTGAGAACCTTCAGGGTCTGAGCGGTGATCTCCGGCCCAATGCCGTCACCTGGTATGAGGGTTACATCGTAGGTCATTGGCCGCCGGACACCGGCAGCACTGCGGCCACTGCGGCGTTCAGCGCCTGGTCCGGTGAGGAGCCTCGACCGTAAGCCAGACTGCGCCACAGCACCTTCCCGCTCCGTGTATCGGCGAGCACCAGAGTGAGATCGGCCCGGAGCTGTCCGTTCGCTTCCGGTCCAAAGCCCAGGGAAGCCGGTACCAGGGCATAGCGCCCGCCCACCAGTGCCACCAACCCGCGCAGCGAAGATCGGAGCGGATCGGGCACCTTATCCATGCCGGGGGAGCGGAGAACCGCCTGACCCATCTGATCGGGGTCTTCAACAAAGCCCGCCGAGCGCCGGGCAATCTTTCGGAGCTGCGGCGGCAGAACCCAGCTGACCTCCGGTCCTCGGGCCTGCAGCCCCTCGCCGAGCAAGGAGTCCGCGCGCAGCAGCGCAGCGCGGCGTTCGCGATACCGCGCGTACGAGGAGTCTGATTCAAGAACCGGATCGGCGACCAGGAGAGTCAGCGGGAGCACCGAGATCGTCTGTCCCGCCAATGCACCGGTCGCCAGCGTCCGTACCTGGGGAATCGTTTTCGAGCCGTCCTGGGCATTCAACCGGCAGGCGAGTAGCGCCAGGAGACCTGCGCACAAAGCCGGCGACAGGCGGCGAGTATGGAGTGTGAGAGGCATGGTTAAGCGTAAACAGTGAACAGTAAACAGTAAACAGGGACGCTCCCCGGCTCCGGTTCACTGTTCACTCTTCAGTGTTCACGCTGTTTTACTCCAGCGACAATCCCCCGTCTACGACGATCGTCTGTCCAGTGATGTGTCGCGCCGAGTCGGAGCAGAGAAACGAGATGACGTGCGCTACGTCGTCCGGTTCGGCCACCCGTCCCAGGACCGAGCTCTTCCGCGCCCGTTCGATCACCTCGGAAGGAAGCATCGCCATGCGCTCGGTGCGGATGAATCCGGGCGCCACGGCATTCACGTTGACGCTGGCAGGACCAAGCTCTACCGCAGCGGCTTTCGTGAGCCCGAGGAGCGCCGCCTTGCTGGCCGCATAGTTGGCAACGCCGAACCCCGGACGGTCGGCCTGATGGGCGCTGACGCTGACAATTTTGCCGTAATGCTGGGCCCGGAAGATGGGAGCGACGGCGCGAATGCAGTTGAAGGCGCCGGTCACGTTGGTTTCCAGTACCTCACTCCAGGCTTGCTGGGACAGCCGCCATAGAGCACCGTCGTTTGCGATACCGGCGTTGTTGATGAGAAAATGAACTCCGCCAAGCCGCTGCTTGGTTTCGGTCACGAACCGTTCTACCGCATAGCGATCCCGAACATCGCAGCGCTGGACGTACACCTGCACGCCCATGCCAATGAGCGTGGTCTCGGTGAGAAGCGCCTGCTCAGTGACGTCCCGGCCAGGCATATCGAGGAAGCAGAACGCCACGTGGCAGCCCAGCCGGCCGAACTCCATGCATATATGGCGTCCGAGCCCGGTGGCTCCACCCGTAACAATGACCACTTTGCCGCGCCAGCCCTTCGGGATTGGCTGCGGCTTGGGCTCCTCCAGGGCAGCACCGGCTCCCTCCGGCGCTTCGTATTCCCACGAGGGCCGGTGACCGAAGCCGAAGGATGGCAAGGGCATGGAGGCGAAGCTACGAGCCGTTCGGGGCGAGAGCAAGGAGTGATGTCGTAAGCGCTTGCTCTAGTCCCGCTCACGCTTTTATTGGTTCCACATGCTCTTCAAATACGCTGGCTGGCTGATCCTGGCGCTGGCCGGAGCAATCGCCTGGGGGGTCCTCGCGTTACATCGCGGTGAGACGATCAGCGCCGCCTGGCTGGTGCTCGCGGCCGTGGGCACCTATCTCGTTGGGTATCGCTTCTACAGTCGCTTCCTCGCCTACCGGGTGTTCGGACTGAACGACCGGCGGGCCACTCCAGCCGAACGACTCGCTAATGGGCGCGACTTCGTTCCTACCTCGCGCTGGGTGTTGTTCGGCCATCACTTTGCAGCCATAGCCGGGGCCGGCCCGTTAGTAGGACCGGTGTTGGCAGCGCAATTCGGCTACCTGCCGGGAACGATCTGGATCGTGTTCGGCGTGGTGCTGGGCGGCGCGGTCCAGGACTTTGTCATCCTGTTCGGATCCATGCGCCGGGATGGCAAGTCGCTGGGCCAGATGGCGAAGGAAGAGACCGGCCGGGTCACCGGACTGCTCGCCATGGTAGCCGTCCTTGCGATCATGGTGATCCTCCTGGCTGTCTTGGCCCTGGTGGTGGTGAATGCGCTGAAGGAAAGCCCCTGGGGTGTCTTCGCCATTCTCTGCACCATCCCGATTGCGATCCTGATGGGTTTCTGGATGAAGGTCTGGCGCCCCGGCCGGACGCTGGAGGCATCCGCGTTCGGTGTGGTGCTCCTCATGCTGGCCCTGGTAGGCGGGCGCTATATCGCGGAGTCACCGGTGCTGGCTCCCTACTTTACCGCGTCCGGACTGACGATCGCGTACGGCATGATCGCGTACGGCTTCATCGCCAGCGTGCTTCCGGTGTGGATGCTGCTCTGTCCTCGAGACTATCTCTCCACCTTCATGAAGATCGGCACCATTCTCCTGCTCGCGCTGGGGATTCTGCTGGTACTGCCCCCGCTCAAGATGCCGGCGGTTACCCAGTTCATCGATGGCAGCGGACCGGTCTTCGCCGGGAAGCTGTTTCCCTTTGCCTTCATCACCATCGCCTGCGGTGCCATCAGCGGCTTCCATGCCCTGGTGGCCTCCGGCACCACTCCCAAGATGCTGACTCGGGAGAGCGATGCTCGACTCATCGGATACGGCGGCATGCTGATGGAGTCGTTCGTGGCCGTCATGGCGCTCTGTGCTGCAGCGTTGCTCGATCCCGGGATCTATTTCGCCATCAATTCCCCGCTGGCCACTCTGGGTGGGAACGTGCACTCGGCCGCCGAGGTCATCCGGGGGTGGGGCTTCAGCGTGACCCCTCAGCAGATCGAAGGCCTGGCCGCATCGGTGGGCGAGAGCACGATGCTCGGTCGCACCGGCGGCGCGCCGTCGCTTGCCGTGGGAATGGCGCACATCTTCAGCGCCGCATTCGGCTCCGGGCTCATGGCCTTGTGGTATCACTTCGCCATCATGTTCGAGGCGCTGTTCATTCTCACTACGGTGGACACCGGCACCCGGGTGGGCCGCTTCATGCTCCAGGAACTGGCCGGCCAGGTGTGGCGTCCCCTGGGGCGGACCTCCTGGTACCCAAGCACGGTATTCGCGTCCGCCGTGATCGTGGCGGGATGGGGCTACTTCCTGGTCCAGGGAGTGCTCGACCCGCTGGGCGGCATCAACAGCCTGTGGCCACTCTTCGGGATCAGTAATCAGCTTCTGGCTTCGGTGGCACTCTGCGTAGGAACGACAATTCTCATCAAGAACGGCAAGGCGCGATACGTCTGGGTGACCCTGCTACCGCTCGCCTGGCTGCTGGCGGTTACGCTCACCGCCGGATGGCAGAAGGTCTTTGCAGCAGACCCTCGATTGGGGTTCCTGTCTCACGCAGCGCTGGTAATCGAACAGATAGCCGCTGGGACCATGGACGCCGCGAGGGGCTCACGGCTCATCTTCAACGACCGGCTCGATGCGGTGGTCACCATGGTCTTCATGGTGATCACGGTTCTGGTGGTGCTTTCGTCGGCTCGCGAGTGGGTGCTGATCCTCACACGGCGGAAGCCGGCTCGGGCGCAGGAGTCCCCCTTCGTGGAGACAGCGTATGCGGGGTGAGATCAGAGGGTCAGCGGGAAAGCGGGGTAGCGGGGCAGTACTGGAATGTGTAGCGACTGTGCTCAGGCGAGTGTCGGGCATGCCAGACTATGAGGCGCACCTGGAACACCTTCGGCGTTGCCATCCCGAGCTGCAGCCACCCACCCGGCGCCAGTACTACGACGAGTTCG
The DNA here is from genome assembly GCA_036258655.1 of Gemmatimonadales bacterium. GTDB lineage: Bacteria > Gemmatimonadota > Gemmatimonadetes > Gemmatimonadales > GWC2-71-9 > CAVVWJ01. Next base: position 5,732 of record DATADG010000219.1, read on the forward strand.
TTCGAGCCCGTTATGGAGACGGCCCAACCCGGTGTTGCTAAGGGCGGGAAGGGCCTCCTGCCAGCCTCCCCGCCTTTCCCGTTCTTCCCACCTTGCCCGTTCCAAGCGTAGCGACCCACTCACTGAGCCACTTCCCCGTCCGAGAGATCACGGACGAGCTGTCGTTGGCCAGGAAGTCATACCCACCTCTCGCCAGGCTCGAGTCGGCGTACACCCTTCGCCGGCGCGCCTCCGCCCGCGCATCTAAAAGAGCTTGCATACTCTCCCGGGTGCCGATCCACAGCAGACCGTCGGAAGCACGGATGCCATACCGCTTGGGGATGCCGAAGCTGTCCGGAGCAACATAGATGGAGGAGAGCAGGGGAATCAGCCTGTGATCAGTGAAGTAGGAGAGCAGCGTGAGATAGCGGACCCGGAACTCCTCTGTGTCCGCTGTGCGAAACCGCGCGACCACTGAATCCCTGGCGCCGGCGCCGAGTCGGCCGAGCACCCATGCGTCACCGTGGTTGTAATCTTTGGCCGGTATTCGCCGCAGGATATCTGCCAGCACCGCCGAATCTCCCTCCATCTTCCGCTGCCACTCCAGCAGGACCGCCTGTAACGATGGCTCCAGGTCCTCTGCCTTGAGCCCGGGGTTGTTTGGAAACGGTGCGAAGTCGGCGTCCGTGAGCCTCTGTCGCATCACTCTTGCGCTGTCGGCGTAGGCTCGTACCCGGAGCTCCGCGAGGCGGGTCAGCGCAAGGAGTGCCGAGTTCCAGTCCCCGGTCCCCTCGATGGCAGCGTGCATTCGCTGCCAGAGCCGGCGAGGATCGCGAGAGGTGAGAATCGCGCGGACGGTATCGGCAGCCGGGCTACCCAGCTTGAGCGCTTCGTGCAGCTCGGAGTAGGTGGCCCGCGTCGAATTCCCGAGGCGGACCTGCACCTGCCCCGACAGCGGTGTCCACCATCCGAGAGTCACAACGCAGCCGGCCATCAGCGCTCGAGAAATGAGGATCATCTGTCGTCGACTACTCCTTATCAGGCGAAACCAGTATCCAGAAGCACACCGCCACCAGCATTCCGCCGGCGGAAGCCCACAAGGCGGTCGGCCCACTCATTTGCTGGTACAGCGCGCCGAAGAGAATGCCGGCCGGCAGTGCGGCTATACCGATCAATGCGTGATATACCCCGAAGCCCCGACCGGTGCGCACTGGGGACAGTCGTGCGACCATCGAGCGCTCCCCCGCCTCGCTGAGGCCGGCCACGAGGCCGAGCGCCAGGAACAACATTACGGCCGCCGCGGCCTCGACCTGCAGGCCGAGCCCGGCGGCAACCAGAGCAAACAGAAGTCCTCCTGCAGCGACCGTCTTGCGCGCGCCGATCCGGTCCGCGATGCGTCCACCCGGATACGAGCTTGCGCTGCGGACGACGTGGAGACCCGCCCAGACCAGTGGAACGGTCAGAATCGATACTCCCCGGTCCTGAAGTCTCAGGATCAGCAGGGCCTCGGGCAGGCGGAAGAAGGTGAGTGCCGCAAGCGCGAGCATGGGAGGCCAGAAGGTGGGCGCAGGGTCGGACCGGCGGAGGGACGGAGCATCCGAGCCGACGATGCTGAGTGGCGGACCGGAGAGTTCGGGAGTCAACCCTCCGGCTCTCCGCCTCTCCGACTCTCCACCCTTCAACACCACCAGCAGCACAACGAACGCGACCATCCCCGGAACCACACTCCAGCCGATGACACTCCGGACGTCGGCTCCCCACTGGAGCAGCCACCATGCCGCGAGCGAGCCAAGTACGGCGCCGAAGTGGTCCGCGCCACGATGAAACCCGAAGGCTCGGCCTCTCGCCGCGGGTGCCGTGATGGTTGCGATGAGGGCGTCACGGGGTGGAGTCCGGACGCCTTTCCCAATCCGATCGACGACTCGAAAGCCTATCACCTGCCAGGCTGCTCCGGCGAGTGCAATCAGCGGCCGCACCAGAACGGCTGTGGCATAGCCGCCGAGGATAAGTGGGTGGCTCCATCCTGGCCGGTCGGACATGCGGCCGCTGAACCACTTGACCACCGAAGAAGTGAGCTCGGAGGCACCGTCCAGAAGACCCAGCGCCAGCGGACCGGCACCCAACGTTCGAGTGACAAATGCCGGCAGGAGAGGATAGACCATCTCGCTCGCAAAATCGTTGAACAGCGATACGAGTGAGAGCCCTTTGACTGCCCCGGGCACTCGGTAGTCCTGGCCGGTTGTTCCGGTAGTGCTCATGTCGTGGAGGCCGGAGCGAACACTTCGAGAGCCCGCGGTATCACTCGAAGGGAGGCCGGTGTCTGGCTACAGATCTCTCCATCGACGTTCACCGCGAGCGG
>DATADG010000220.1:0-6203 GCA_036258655.1 Gemmatimonadales bacterium
AAGCGCTCCACCGCAGCGATGCTGTGGTGGGACACGATCTGCGTCAGATAGAACTCGGCCTGGAACCTCGCGTCGAGTAGATAGTCAACCTGCTCTTCCGCGGGACGGTGGGGGTTCGCCCACCCTCCCAGGTCCAAGCGGGGGACTCTCTGGCGAATCAGCGCCCGAAGCTCCCGCGCATGCGGTACGCACCGGGGAGGTCCGGCGGTGTGGTCGCCGCCGAGAACAGTGAGCGCCTCGAAGCCGTACGAAGCGGTGCGGGATGCGTGCATCAAACAGTACTCTATCGAGTGCTTCGAGGTGAGAAACGGCACGATCTGCCGTGGCTCGAGGTCGCCGGCCAGGTTCGCCGTGAGATGGCCCAGGTTCTCCTCTTCCGATAGTCCAACTGCGTTGTCGGTGAGAAAGATGATGGTATCTCGCCGGGCCAAGCGCTGCACTGAGTGATACATATCGATCCAGACTTCCATGCTCTCCGACGGGGACAGGCCGGTTCGAGGCGGCCGCAGCTCGACGGCCGCGAGAGGACGGTCCTCCCGAAGGCGCCGGAGTACGGAGCTGGTTTGAGCGCGTGAGATAACCGACATGCTGCGATAAAGTAATGTGAGCGCAACCGGGAGAAGGACAGCGACGGTTTCGGACCAGATGCCATCCCGGTAAGTTCCCTGAGCTACCCACAACTTTTTGAGTCGATTCGATGCCCGACGTTGCCACTAACACTCCCGCTCTGACCTCCTTATCGGAAGAGGAGATCCTGTTCCGTGACTCGGTTCGGGAGTTTGCCGACACCGAGGTTCGGCCGCATGTGAGCGCGATGGACGAGGCGGGAGTGTTCCGGCGGGAGCTCCTCACCAGATTTTTCGAGCTGGGGCTCATGGGAATCGAAGTCCCGGAGGAATACGGCGGCAGTGGCGGAACCATCTTCATGGCGGTTCTCGCCATCGAGGAGCTGGCGCGAGTCGATGCCTCTGCGGCCATTTACGTAGATGTCCAGAACACGCTGGTCAACAATGCGCTCCTCCGGTGGGGCAGCGACGAGCAACATTCCCGCTACTTCCCGCGGCTCACCGCCGACTTGCTGGGGGCCTTCGCGTTATCAGAGCCCGGTAGCGGAAGCGATGCATTCGCCCTTGCCACGCGGGCGGAGCGGAAGGGAAACGAATGGGTGCTCACGGGCCGCAAGTTCTGGATTACCAACGGGGCGGAAGCCAACCTGTTCATCGTGTTTGCCAATGCGGATCCCGCAAAAGGATACAAGGGCATTACCGGATTCCTGGTAGAGCGGTCCTTCTCCGGGTTTTCCGTGGGAAAGAAGGAGAACAAGCTCGGCATCCGCGCCTCGAGTACTACCGAGCTGATTTTGGAAGAGTGTGTGGTCCCGAATCAGAACGTTCTCGGGCCGGTGGGGCAGGGTTACAAGATCTCCATCGAGACGCTGAATGAAGGCCGTATTGGAATCGGTGCCCAGATGATCGGGGTAGCGCGAGGGTCGCTCGAGGCCGCGATGGCTTATGTCAAGGAGCGTCGCCAGTTCGGCAAGTCGATCGCGGAGTTCCAAGCCGTGCAGTTCCAGCTGGCTCAGATGGCGACGGACCTGGAAGCCGCGCGATTAATGGTCTATAACGCAGCTCGGTTGAAAGACGCCCGGCAGCCCTTTGCTCAGCAGGCGGCAATGGCCAAGCTCTTCAGCTCGCAGGTGGCGGATCGAATCACCTCGAGCTGCCTGGAGTTGTTCGGCGGCTATGGGTACTCCAAGGAGTACCCCGCCGAGAAGTTCTACCGGGACGCGAAAATCGGAACGATTTACGAGGGCACCAGCAACATGCAGCTGCAGACGATCGCTAAAGGGATACTTAAGTAAGCGGGGCAGCGGGGCGGTGCGGCGGCAGGGGAAAGGACTGAATAGACGAAACCCTCCGATACTGACATCGGAGGGTTTTATTTGTTAGCTGTCTCGCAGCTTTACTGCCCCGCTGCCCCGCCGGTTACAGCCTTCGGCAGCGTCATCGTTCCAGCGCCGCAGGGGTTCAGCGTCGCCGGAGATAACGACATGTCCCAGCGAACATCGTCGGAATCGGCGACGACGGAACAGCTCTGGCCCTGCCGGGTGATCTGAGCTACGGCGTTGGCGCCTGTCACTGCATTTCCGGTGGATGGAATACCGGCTGCCGCAGTTGGCGCGGCATCCCTCGATTCGACGTCGCCTGTCTCAGGATCGGCCTGTTCGGTAGTGACATTGCCCAGGATCTCGGTCGAGTCTTCGGGGGGGCGGATCCGGTCGACATCGGTCGCCAGGGTGTCGGCGTTGGCCTCCGCAGTGGCTGCTTCGGGCTCCAGCCGCTCCCCTGTCTTGGCCGCCGCCGCACTGTCACCCACCACCACGGCGGTATCTACTACAGCCGTCTCGGCACCTGCCTGATCTTGTACTGCGACCTCGGTCTGCTGGTCAGCCGTTGCAGTATCCATACTCACCTGAATAGCCGAGGTATCCGATGTCTGGGCCTGAGCAGTCGACGTCGTATCCACCCCTGCTTCGACAGTAGACGTGTCCGGAGCCGACGCCTGAGCCGTCGTGGTCGTATCTACCTGGACAGAAACCGCGGCGGTATCGGCTGCGGTTCCCTGGTCGCCTGTGTCCGCCGGGAGCGTCGTATCACCCTGTGCAACGACCATGCTGGTGTCCCGGGCCATTTCGCTCGAGCCCACTCTCGCGCCGGAGGTCTCGGCCGAATCCTCAGGCGGCCGGATGCGGCCAGTGTCGGACTGCTCCTGGAGCGTGTCCTGGTTGGCCTCCTCTGTCGCCTGACTGCCTTCCAGCCGCTCGCCGGGCTTCCCAACCCGAGCGGAGTCTCCAACGGTTACGGTATCGGTCTGATCCGATGTACGGGCCTGTGACCCCGTGTTGTTCTGAACGGTATCCCTGCCCATTGGTCGATAGCCGGAGACGCCCTGACCAGCGCCTGTGGTCTCAGTGCGCGCTGATGTTGCCGCCGTATCACTGGCGCTGGCTGTCACGCCGGTGTCGGTAGTTGCGGTCACCGTCGCCTGGGTGTCCGCCGTTTGACCCGCGACTGATGGTTGACCGGTTTCGCCGCCAGAGTCTGCTCCATCCGGGCGTGAGCAGGCGAAAGTGCCGGCCAAGACCACAGCCCCAACAAGGGAGCTGCGGAGCAGTACGCGGTCGAAAATCGAGATAAGCATGCAAACAGTCCTCTCTAACTCAGTCCATGAGGGCATTCGGTTTCCAGTCGCGCCTATCGTACACCCAGGGACGTGAGCCAAGCGGTGAGACACGACCGCGCTCGTCGTGAGTCGGCTCACATGGCATGCCTCAAAAAAAAGAAGTCGGGGACGCCAAGGCATCCCCGACAAAGACCCTGTACCACCTCGTCTGTCTTCGATCTGCTTACCTGTTGATCGAATCCCCAGACTCCTGCGACGTGCCATAACCAGTCGTATCACCGGCCTGGGCACTATCGGCTCCGCTCTGGTTCCAGCCCTGATTCGCGGTGTCCGCACCCGTCATACCGCTGGTATCACCGCCCGTCGTGCCGGTGGTGTCCTGCATGCCAGTGGTGCCGGTTGTATCGCCGCCCACAGTGGTGGTATCGGTCTGGCCAGTTTGACCCTGATCCTGTCCACCAGTGGTATCCTGACGCTCCAGGCCGCCGTAGCCGGCGGTATCCTGCGGCTGCCCAGTACCCTGGTTCTGGAGGAACGTGTCAGTTGGTGTCTGCTCCGGCACCTGGGTGGTATCCCGCTCCATCCCACGATATCCCGGAGGGTTTTCGGTCTGACCGGTCAGGGTGTCCTGCTCGGTAACCGTCGTGTCTTGAGCAGCGGCCGTTTCGTTGGGATCATCGGTCCGCGCCGTGTTACTCGCGCACGCGAGCGTACCGATCAGGGCAGCCAGCGTCGCGTAAGGGGTGAGAGAAAGAACTCGCATTCGACCTCCTCAGATCGCTCTAGTGAAGTCACAGGGTCCGTGCACTCTGCCCAACATTTTGCAGTCAGAAGAAATTCAGACCCGGCGACAGGCCAGGCTTGTCACCATTTGAATCCCGGCTGACGGCCTATCAGGTTCGCGCCCGCAATCATACCCAGCGTTGAGATCGCAATCTGTGACCAGGGTCACCTGACACCGGGCAACACTGTGGTGGACGTACCACGCTGGCGATCGGATAACTGCATATGTCCCCGTGAGCTTACAGGCTTGAGAATTGCAATTCACCGCCACCGGCATGAGGGGTTCGATCGGCCGGCAGCCATCTGCCCACGTCTTGAACGGGGAGAGGCTTAGAACTTGACTTCTGGGCCTGGAACCCGGGAAATTCCCGCCCCTCGCCGAGTCGATTCCACACGCGGCATCGTCGCTCGATCCTCAAACCACCACGACAGGTAGACTGAGTGCTCCGTTTGGCCAGTTCACGTCGACTGCTCTTCACCGTTGCGGCCGTCACCAGCATTGTAGGCGGAGATCGATCGGCCCATGCGCAAACCGATCCGCGCTGGCTCGGCAGCCGGATGAATGAGTGGTATGCGTCGGCGTCGCGCATGGCACCCGGTGAGTGGGGGATCGCGATCGCGGACCAGTCCGGACAGATGCTCTGGAGTTTCAATGCAGAGGCGTCACTGATGCCGGCTTCCGCAGTCAAGCTCTTCACCACGGGATACGCGCGGAGCGTCCTGGGCGGGAGTGCGCGTCGGCCGACGAGGCTCATGGGCACCGGTATGATCGACCCGGCCACGGGCGAGTGGTTGGGCGAGTGGGCGCTGGAGCTCAACGGCGATCCCTCGCTGGAACGGGCGCAGGGTTCCGGTCCCACGCTCTACGATCTGGCTGCACAGGTCGCCGACGCTGGAATCCGGCAGCTGAACGGTCCGCTCCGGGTGCGGAGCGCCGATGGGCCGGCCACCGCGGTTTACCCGTCGGTCTGGTCCAATCGACACCGGGGACGGCTCTTTGCGCCACCTGTCGGGCCACTCACAGTTCACGAGAACATCGTGTGGTTCACGGTGAGACCGGGCCGCCGCCCCGGCGAGCGGATCAAGCTTATCGAGACTGCGCCGGGCGGGATCAGCTCGCTGGTTTCGGTACGGGCCACAACTCGGAGCGGACGCCGGGGCCGGCTGCAGCTCCGTCCTCGAGCAGGTGGCGGCTGGGTCATCACCGGAACTCTCGGTGTGCGGGCCCGCCCCCGCAGGCTCACGGCAGTCGCCAGCGATCCCAAGCTGGTACTCGGTGCCGTATGGGGCAACGCGCTCCGCCGGGCGGGAGTCCGCTGGAATCGGTACGCCACCAGCAAGGCGTCGTTCGATGCGACGCCTCAAGTGCTGGCCGAAGTGGCCTCACCGCCGCTCGATTCGCTGGCGAGTGAGATCAACCGGCGCAGCCTCAACGCGGGCGCCGAGCTGTTGTTGCAGTGGGCGGGCGGCCGGGAGGAGGGGCCGGCGAACCTGATGAGTCACGTTCAGGCCGTGACCGGAAAAGTCGGCGGGTTGCACTTGGTGGACGGAAGCGGGCTCTCCTATGAGGACCGGGCAACTGCCGCCACGTTCGTTTCGTATCTCGCCAAGTTTCCCGGCACGCCGGCGGGGCGGAACTTCCCTCAACTGCTGCCGTCCAATGGGACTGGCACGCTGTACCGGCTCGCCGGCGGCCTCCCCGCCTCAGGTGTGGTCCGGGCCAAGACCGGAACACTGGGTCAGGTCTCGAGCATCGTAGGATACCTGGGGCGGCCCGAGGGGACGCTTCTGGTTTCGGTGATTTACAACGGAAATCGGCCAAACACCGCCCGGCATGAGCAGTGGAAGCTGTTCCGAATGCTGGGTGCGGACGGGATCGTCATTCCCGCCGACACATCCACGATTGAGCCGCCGCAATTGGGAGGCGACCAGACAGTAGCACCTGATTGGTGGCGGAAAGAGGTCGTAGAGCCGGACAGCCTTTCACAGGAGTCACCAGACAAGGATTGACGCAACTGCTTCGATTAGAGCGGAGAACGGCTCAGCGATCGCTGGGCCGTTTTACTTGTCAGCAAACCCTGCAGCTACGGCAAAAGAAGGCCTGCCGGAGCAGGCCTTCCCTGCCACTATTCATCAGGAACCCGTGAGGCCGGAGCCCCTCTCGAGCCTGAATTACGATGGATCTGCGATCCAGTCCTGGACCTCCTGGCGATCGACTCGATAGGCGAAGTCAACAC
>DATADG010000221.1:0-9336 GCA_036258655.1 Gemmatimonadales bacterium
ATTCATTGTCTCGTTTATCTCGGCGATCGTGGTGGTGCGGGCGTTCCTGAGGTACGTCTCCGGGCACAGCTTCGCGGTGTTCGCCTGGTATCGCATCGTGTTTGGGGCGTTATTGCTGATGACACGAGCATAATCCATGGCCCTCCGGACCCCGCGAGTATATCGGTACGACCGAGTCGACTCGACCATGGACCTCCTCCACCAGATGGCTGACGAGGGGGCCCCGGCGGGGACAGCAGTTGTGGCAGGGGAACAGCTTGCGGGGCGTGGCGCGCGGGGACGGTTCTGGCACTCGCCACCCGGTGGGCTGTGGCTGAGTATCCTCTTTCGTCCGCGCTCCGCCAGCGCCACCGAGGTCATGAGTCTTCGTGTGGGCCTCAGCGTCGCGCGCACCCTCGATCACTTCCTGTCCACCCCTGTGGGTCTGAAATGGCCCAACGATCTCATGCTGGGCGAGCGCAAGTTGGGAGGCATCTTGTGCGAGGCGCGCTGGCAGGGACCGGTGCTGGGGTGGGTTGCCGTCGGGGTGGGTCTAAACGTCCGCAATCAGCTACCAGCCGAGCTCCGGCGGAGCGCGGTCTCACTGGTGGAGCACCAGCCAAGTCTGCAGGTGAATGATCTGCTGGAGCCTACTGTGTCCTCTCTGCGGGTACTTGATCTCGAGGTCGACAGGCTGTCCCAGGGTGAGCTCGACGAATTTGCGGCGCGCAGCTGGCTTGCGGGCAGGCAGATTCGGGAGCCGCTGTGCGGCACGGTAGCTGGTCTCGGGGACGACGGAACGCTGCGAGTGCGAACGCAAGACGGCGCGCAGGTGGCGGTACGCAGCGGCTCGGTGGAGCTGGCTGACCTCTCCCATACTCCGTAGGATCCATGCTGCTCGTACTCGATATCGGGAATACCGAGATCACCGCCGGTCTCTTTCGGAACAATGACCTGGAGGCACACTGGCGGCTTACCACTCTCCCCGAGCGCACTCCGGACGAATGGGGCAGCGCCTTCGGTGGCTTCCTGGTCCAGAGTGGTCATTCCCCAAACGAAGTTCGCGCAGTATGTCTCGCATCAGTGGCCCCGGCCGTTACTCAGAGCATCGTGGAGGGAATCGCGCTCTCGACCGGTTGTACCGGGGTGACGGTCGATGCTCGTACGCCGCTGCCGGTCATTCTCGACGTCGATGAGCCCCTCAGCGTCGGAGCGGACCGCATCGTGAACGTGCTGGCGGCTGTCGCCTTGTTTGAGGCGGACAGTGTGGTGGTCGACTTCGGGACTGCAACCACGTTCGATTGCGTCACCGCGGATTCCCGCTTTCTGGGAGGTGCGATCATGCCCGGGCTCCGGACATCCGCTGATCAGCTGACCCGTCGTGCTGCGAAGCTCCCTGCAACGGAGCTCAAAGCACCGGCTCGGGTGATTGGCCGCCGCACTGAGGAGTGCATCCAAGCCGGCGTGTTGTTCGGAGCTGCCGATGCAGTGGACGGTATGGTTCGCCGTATCGCCGCCGAGTGGCCAAACCGGGTAAAGCCCCGCATCGTCGCTACCGGCGGGCTGGCAGCTATCGTCGCGCCTCTCAGCACCACGATCGAGCTCATCGATCCCGACCTTACCCTTCGCGGGCTTCGCATCGCCGCTGGACATCTTGGCCTCCAGTGGTGACTCGGGCTCGACGGGCAGGGTACCGCCTGCTTGGGCCCCGTCTCGATTATCTCCTCCATACTCGACCCGTCGAGTGGCCCATTGTGGCGGTCCATACCGCAGTGGGTTACCTCCTGGCTGTGGGAGTCGAGAACGCGGTCCGAAGCGAACATCTGACAGCAGCCGCCGTAGGCGTACTGCTGTGGGTGGTGTGCCTGAATGGTGGTACTCTGGCACTCAATAGTGCATACGATCGGGATGAGGGGGACATCGCATACCTGCGCCGACCACCCCCACCGCCAGCCAATCTTGCCGTTTTCGGGACCAGTCTGATGGTTCTTGGCTTGGGTGGAAGCTTTGCGCTTCCCGTCCAGTACCGAGTTGTATACGCGTTGTGCATTGCGCTTTCGATACTGTACTCGGCGCCGCCGCTCCGCCTCAAAGCGGTGCCTGGAGCTGATTGGATCATCAACATGTGGGGGTTCGGCACCCTCACACCCTACGCCGGGTGGGCGGCAACTGGCCTGCCGCTCGGATCAGTCGGGCGGCTTATCCTTCTCGGTTTCTGCCCGCTGTTTGCCGCGTTGTACCCTCTGACTCAGATCTACCAGCTGGAGGAGGATGCTCGCCGGGGGGATCGCACCTTCGCGCTCTGGCTGGGAATGCGGCGAAGTTTGCTGGTTGCTCTTGGTGCGGCTGTTCTTGCCTTCGGCTTCTTCACCCTGGCCGCACTGAGGAGCCGCTGGGATGCACCGGACTACTGGAGGTGGACATTGCTGGCACTGGCGGCTGTAGCATGGGGCGTAGTACTGGTTCCCTGGCTCCAGCGGTTCAGCCATATGACCATTCGCGAGCACCAGGCCGGCATGTATCGTGCTCTCCTCGCGTGGGCGATCACCGACCTCGCTGTCGTACTCGCCTGGGGCCTCTAAGCACCTTGGCCCGCCTGCTGACCTGTCGGTATAATTGACACTTCCCCCCAGCGCGGAGTCTGCATGACCTCGACAGCGGAACTGCAAAGGAATTACGACCTCACCGCTGTGCCAGCAATTGTGCAGGGCTCGGTCAAGCTGGGCTTGCTGCAGGCGGTCATTGTCCTGCTCTTTGCAGTTGCCTCACGGTTCCTGAGCGGCGTCCTCGAGGTGATCGTCTGTGGCATCATCTTGGCCTTTGGATTAGCGGCCGTTACCGTCTTGCCGGGGCTTTGGACTCGGGCACTCACCATCGAAGGAATTGCCGGTGCTGCCGGAATTGGCTTGGGCGCCACCGGCGTCTTTCTCCTGATCGACATCGTGCTCCTTCAGAATCTGGGGATCTACACCAGCCGCTGGTACGACATCGGAGGCGGGAGCAACTGGTGGTACCACCCCGTCTGGTGGATGGCCGGCACGTTTCTTTCATGGATGGGTGCCTGGATTCTTGCTAACCACACAGCTCGGACCGGCAGACCCGACGCAGTGCGCGGCCTGGTTACGGCGCTGATTTTCACCCTTTTGGTAGGAGCCATAGCGGCGGTGCTTGGTTTTCCCGGGGCGGGTTGGAATCTCGGTACGTTCGGAGTGGCGTACCTCGCAGGACTCCTGCTTGCGACCGTTGCCTCAGCTTTCGGGAAGCGCCGCACCTGAATCGATGCGCTGGGTCCGTCTTCTTTTTCGAATATTCGGATGGCTGCTCACCCCTTTCCTGGCTTGGGCAGCCTCGTTTTTTGGTGCCGTCGGTGGAGCCGTGCTTGCGATGAGATTGGACGACCCAGTGCGAGGTCTGGCGCTCACCGCTGTATGTGGCGGACTTGCAGGATTCGCGGCTCTCATCGGCTGGCTACATTACCTGCGGCGGTCGCCGGAGGTTCGGGAGGTGCTCGCGGTTACCGAGGACGGAACCCCGGACACCATCGAATTCGCGACCATTCCGGAGGTTCCTGAAGAAATCTCCGAGCCTGAGCCCTCCCAGCCGAGTTGACGTTCTCCCGATCTAGAGCACGGCTCTTCTGCGTAGCCGCCGTGAGTCTCGCGCTTGGCTGCAGCTGTACTCGCGGGGAACGACCTCCCCAGCGGGAAGCGCGGCGGCCCTCCTTTGCCCCCCGCGATTCCCTTGCAGTCCGGGGCCGCCATGGGGTGCAGATCTGGTATAGCCTCTCCCGGACCGCCATTGGAGCAGGCGGGTTACAATGCCTAGAGCGAGGTTTGGAAATCCGTCGCGGCGGCGAGCGGATCCAGGTGCCGCTCCTCTACACTGGAGATACCCCCATACTGATCAACGACTCAACTATGCGAGCCACCCTGTGGACGAATTGTCAACCAGTCGCCACGTACCTGGTAGATCTGCGAACCGGCCGGCCGGTTCGCCAGACGGAGTCTGGTCCACGATGAAGCCTGTGGTTCTGCGTCTGATCGCTCTCCTGGTCGTCTCCACCATAGAGATCGGGAGTGGAATGCCGCTCAACGCGCAAACGATCGAGGCCCGCGTGGGCCGCTTCTGGGACTCAGAGGGCTGGTCAACTTACCGGCTGGGCATCTCGCGTCCCTTGTCGGGCGCAATTGGCATCCAGCTCCATGGCGATGTTACCCGGCGCCACAGTGGCGGGGCAGGGGGCCTCACGGGTCTCGGCTCCGATTTGACGGTATTCCGAAAAATCCAGGGCGGCCCATATCTGGTAGCGGGTCTTAGCGGTGGACTCGGTTCGGAGACCTCGAATTCGTTGTCGGATCCCTGGGGCTCCTGGTCCGCCGGTGTCGGTTTCGATGTGTTTCCACTCGATCTCGTATCGGTCGGAGCAGAAGCACGGTGGCGCGAGGTCTCACTCGGTGGAAGAGATGGTCCCGAGCTTGCCATCGGTGTGGCAATTCATCTGGGGAGCGGAGCACCTGCACGGTCCGCTGTTACGAGATCAGTAGCGCCGCCGGTTGTGCAGTCACCCGTCACTCTGACCGATTCAATCATAGCCACGGCATCGGACGCGATGGGTCGGCCCTACGAGTTCGGGGGCACCGGCGAGGACGGCGGTGGATTCGACTGTTCCGGACTGATTCAGTACGCGTATGGAAGGCACGGCATTGTGCTGCCGCGTCGCAGCATCGATCAAGCTCGGGAGGGCACCAGGATCGAGCCAAAGCTGCACCTGCTCAAACCGGGAGACCTGCTGACCTTTTCCAACCGGGGGCGCAGGGTCACCCATGTCGGACTCTACATGGGAGAGGGCCGCTTCATTCATAGTGCCACCCGAGGGGTCCAGGTGAGTACTCTCAGTGCAGAGGACCCCTACGGGCGCTGGTGGTATCAGCGGTGGATTGGAGTGAGGCGGATCATTCCATAGCCGCTGCTCGCGGTGGGTACCGGCTCAGTGACTCTGATGCCCTGTTCCGCCGTGAGTGTGGTGCATCCGCTGACCCGACGATGTCGGCGTTCCCCTGATCTGAAGCGACGCCAGATCCCGCTGATAAACAGGGTCGCGGGGGTTGATGACAGGCCAACGCTTCATGTCATCAGGAACAAAGAGTCCAACCATGCTAGCCATCGCGCCTTTTACCCGTGTCTCCCCCGTGGGATTGTCGTATTCTCCCACGACGCGGTAGCGATGGTTCGCCTTGAGCCGAAGTCCCTTTCCGCTCACCCCGAACAGCTTCCGCTTCACCCTGATCAACTTCCCCTCCGGTGTTCGCTCCGCCGCCACCTCGGTAAGCACCTTGCCGGTCTCCGCATCCTCGAGGCGCACCCGGGTGCCGTAGTCATGCATGTGACCACCAACCCCTAAGAGCCGGCCCCCGGTGGGTAAAGTGAATTCATACGCCTTGCTCGACTTTCCGGGCGGCACGTCAAAGGTGTTGGTTCCCCCGACTGTCAGATTGACGTCCATGTAGATCGGAAGAGCGTTGACGGGCGGCGGATTCTGATTCTTCGGCGTCCACAGCAGGCTGAGCTTGAGCTGGACACCCTCAAGATCTTTACCAGTATCGTTGTGCCACGCGATATACATCCCGAGTTTCATGCCCGGCTTCATCGGCACGCCGATCGTCTTGGGAACGGTGACTTCTTCGGTCTCGGTGCCCGTGCCCATCAGGCGTTCCGCCGCCGAGTAGAGCAGCTGCCGTCGGCTGAAGTTCACCATGACCATGTGGTGCATGACGTGAGGAGGCACCGGGCGGCCCGCACCATCGCGGAGCTCGACCCGAAAGCCTCGAAACCATCCGTCTACCGGCCACTCAAACCGTTGCAGCTTGGTGTCGTGGGACATGCCCAGGTCCATCATCGCGTGATCTTCCATCGGGGGCATGTTCGGGAGATCGAACGGACCACTGGCGATGATTAGTTCGTGGCGCGACGAATCGATGGTGACGGTGACAGTGGGAGTGGGTGGGGCCGGGTCGGGCGAGATGCCGGCGATTCCTGCCAGAAACAAGCTCCACAGCATGTGCGTACTCCATCGTTAGGCTGTTCGCGCCATTGCGCCACCAGCAAGAGGGACACAAGTTACCGCAACTTCACCGACTCGTTTTCTTCAGGCGATAGGCTCGCTCAACATTTCGAGACGCAAACCCAATGTCAAGATTCAGGGTGATCTCGCTTGTTGTGGTTTACACAGGACTGATGGTCACGACGGCGGTGGGCCAACGACGGCTTTTCCCAACTGCTCGCAGCTTCGAGCTGCCGGAAGCGTCCCCTCGAGTCTACGGATTGGTCGGACGGCTCATCTCTGCGCGACAAGGTGACAGCCGGTTTGGCCAAGAGCATGAGGGTGAGGTCGTGCTGGGTGAAAATTTCCCTCTGATCACATTGCAGCGTGGCGATCGTCCAATTGTGCTCGGATTGGGGTCTCAGGTTTACGGCCGCTTCAGCCTCACCGATTCGAAGAGCGCTCTTATCAGTACCGACTGGGTTGTGGGCGTGAATACTACCGCGGCTTTCACACCCTGGATTCTGACGCTAGAGATGTTTCACGAGAGCAGTCATTTGGGCGACGAGTACGGTGATCGATTCCCCGCCGACCGGCTCGACTGGACCCGTGAAGTTGTTGCGGGATGGGCGAGCTACGTTACTGATTCCTGGCGCTTTACAGCCGGCACCAGCTATTCCCTGGTCGACCAGCTCAAGCTCCCGGCATGGGGAGGCTCATTCGGAATAGACTACCACGGACGCTCGCGCGGATTCCTCGGTGGCCAGGTGCGGCCCATCGTGGCCGTATTTACCGAGGCTCGCGCGGCCACCAACTGGCGGGTGAGCACGTCCGCCAAGCTTGGGCTTGCCTTTGCCACCGACGGTACCCAGGACATCAGCATCGGCCTGATTGCCCACGACGGGCTCTCGACCCAGCGACAGTTCTACCGCCACGAGAGCCAGTACATCGGGCTGGAGCTTCGTTTCGATCTGTAGGCCTAGTCGGCTCTGCCGCTGGCTGCTTCCCGCCCGCCGAAGTCTGCCAACCTGACACATACCACGGGCACCCCGTTTGCCGCCGGGACGGGGCAAATACCGGCTTGACAGCAGAGGGTTTGCTCTTATCTTCCGGGTCTTAGCACTCTCGGGTCTTGAGTGCCAAACCCTGCAGATTTGCACACTTACAACGTTCAACCTAACCAGTAGTGGAGGTCGTACCGATGGCAACTGCTACCAAAGCCAAGCCCAACCTCAAGCTCCAGCCCCTCGAGGACCGCGTTGTGATCCTGCCATCCGATGAGGCGGAGACCATGCGTGGGGGCTTGTACATCCCGGACACCGCGAAGGAAAAGCCGACCCAGGGCGAGGTGATCGCCGTTGGACCCGGGCGCATGGAGAAGGGGTCGCGGGTTCCGGTCGATCTCAAGGTTGGCGACAGCGTGATCTACGGGAAGTACAGCGGCACACCGTTTCAGCTGGGTGAGGATGAAGTGATCATCATCAAGGCTTCAGACGTTTTGGCCAAGATCGGCTAAACCACACTGGAGGGGCGTCAGCTCCCCCGAACCCTTTCAGGAGTCAAGACATGGCAGCTAAAGAGCTTCAATTCAACACCGATGCGCGCTCCAAGCTCAAGAGAGGCGTAGACCAACTCGCGGAGGCGGTCAAGGTCACCCTTGGACCCAAGGGCCGAAACGTGGTGATCGACAAGAAGTTCGGGTCGCCGACCGTCACCAAGGACGGAGTCACTGTCGCCAAGGAAGTCGAGCTGAGCGATCCGATCGAGAACATGGGCGCCCAGATGGTCAAGGAAGTCGCTACCAAGACTTCCGACCTCGCCGGCGACGGCACCACCACGGCGACTGTCCTGGCCCAGGCCATCTTCCGTGAGGGACTGAAGAACGTCACCGCTGGGGCAAACCCCATGGAGTTGAAGCGGGGCATCGATCGCGCGGTCGAGGCAGTCGTCGAGCAGTTGAAGAGCCTGTCGGTTCCCTCGGCGGGAAAGAAGGAGATTGCTCAGGTCGGCACCATCTCCGCCAACAACGACAAGGAGATCGGGAACCTGATCGCTGAAGCCATGGAGAAGGTTGGCAAAGACGGTGTCATCACGGTGGAAGAGGCCAAGGGTCTCGAGACCACGCTGGAGACGGTGGATGGCATGCAGTTCGATCGGGGATACCTGTCGCCCTACTTCGTGACTGATCCGGAGAAGATGGAGGCGGTGCTGGACGATCCCTACATCTTGATCCATGACAAGAAAATCTCCGCCATGAAGGAGCTGCTCCCCGTGCTGGAGAAGGTCGCCCAGAGCGGCCGTCCCCTGCTCATCATCGCGGAGGATGTCGAGGGAGAGGCGCTCGCCACGTTGGTTGTAAACAAGTTGCGGGGAACCTTGAAGGTCTCAGCAGTGAAGGCCCCGGGCTTCGGCGATCGCCGCAAGGAGATGCTCCGCGACATCGCGGTGCTGACTGGTGGCCAGGTGATCTCGGAGGAGCTGGGCTTCAAGCTCGAGAACGCCACCCTCAACGATCTCGGTCGCGCCAAGCGCGTGGTGGTCGACAAGGACAACACCACGGTGGTTGACGGCAAGGGCAAGGAGAACGACATCCAGGGCCGGATCAATGAGATCAAGGCTGCGGTCGAGAAGAGCACCAGCGACTATGACCGGGAGAAGCTGCAGGAGCGTTTGGCGAAGCTCTCCGGTGGAGTGGCGGTCATCAACGTCGGCGCCGCGACCGAGACCGAGATGAAGGAAAAGAAGGCACGGGTGGAAGACGCGTTGCACGCCACCCGGGCTGCGGTCGAGGAGGGCATCGTTCCCGGTGGTGGAGTGGCGCTGATCCGGGCCCAGGCTGCCCTCGACAAGATCAAGGGCACCGATGATGAGAAGATCGGCGTCGAGATCGTGCGCCGCGCGTTGGAAGAGCCGATCCGGATGATCGCCCAGAACGCCGGTGCTGAGGGCTCGATCGTTGTTGGTCGGGTCAAGGAGTCAAAGGAGAAGAACTTCGGTTACAACGCCGCAACCGATGCCTACGAGGATTTGGTTCGGGCAGGGGTTATTGACCCGACCAAGGTGACGCGTACGGCGCTGCAGAACGCTGCTTCGATTGCTGGCCTGCTCCTCACTACCGAGTGTGTGGTAGTCGAGAAGAAGGAAGAGAAGCCGGCTCCGGCTGCGCCTCCGGGCGGCGGTATGGGCGGAATGTACTAGGATCCGCTGGACTTACGGCTCGCTGATAGCGAGCCGTAAGTGCATTGCAGAGCCATAGTCTAGGTGGAGCGAAGATCGTGGTACTGAGAGCGGCACGGTACGCGCGGGGGCTCGAGCCC
>DATADG010000222.1:0-15037 GCA_036258655.1 Gemmatimonadales bacterium
CAAGCGCCTTCGTCCCGAGGAGCTTCCCCGTCTGGACCGACCCCTGAAATTTGCGGTCCAGCGGGGACGCCATCCGCCACTCCTGGCGGATACGATCCCAGCTCTGCAGGCCTTGCTTCGACGTGCACCCAAGCCTTCATACGATGAGGACGAGGCTGGCCAGCGGGACGGGAGACCGAGGCGCGGTCACCGGAGCCGACGAGCCCGCGGCAGGGGGGCGCGACACCGGCCACGACGCTGACGCGCGTTCCGCCAGCAGGATCCCCGCAGCCTCTGATTCACCTCGCGTTGGTGGTGGTGCAGCTTCTCTTCGCCGGCCTGGTCATCTGGTCGGAGTCCCGACAACAACGTGAGTTCCTGATAGAGCGGTGGGTGGGTAGGCGCGCGGCTACGGCGCATTGTGCACCATGGCTGGAACTGAGCGTCTAACTATTGGACGGAAACAACTCAACCCATCGCCCCGTATCTACAAATATGCCAGAAACCTTGTCAGTGACTTCGATGCCCTCGGTGTTCTCGCCCCTTGCCAAGGCCCTGCTGGATGGGTTTAGCGAGGGGGTAGTGGTCTTTGATGTGGAGGGGAGACTACTGTACGCCAACCAGCCTGCCCGAGAGGCCCTGGCTGGTATGGATCTCTTTGAAGGAGCTCCCGACCTGCAGCCACGCCTCGCCGCGCTCGGCGGGCGGCTCCGCCCCCTGAGAGTAGGCGGTCTCGAACTTGGCGAAGCCATGTTTATTCCCGGCCTGGCGGGTGCCACCACGTTGGCCGAGCGGGAAAAGGAGGCTATTGTGAAGACCCTCGACGCCCACAGCTGGAAACTCGCCGAGACCGCGAGATTCCTGGGGATCAGCCGCACCACTCTGTGGCGTCGGCTCAAGGCGTACGGTCTTCATCGTGACGGCCGGAGTAAATGGGCACAAACTACCTGATTGCAACCGCCACACTTCATCTTCCTTTTTTCCAGCACGACACCACCACCCACAGCTCTAAACCGGCTCCTTTCCGCCGCCCGTGGCGAGCGCCTCTCGAACGATTGCTCTGCGTCGAGCTGAGTCGTCGGGTTTTTCTCGGCCTTCTGTTTCTGCTTGGGGGCGCGTGCGCCAGAACACCCTCATCCACCAGTGGCAAAGCGCACCTGCAGATGCAGTGGAATGGCTCAACTAGCGGGAGCATCGAAGGCCCCGCTTCGGCCGGATGGTGCGCGGATCGAAGGGTTTTGCAGATCAGCTTGATACAGGGCGACACTGGAGTCGCTCTGGCCCTGTACCCTGACCAGGAACTCGGGAACGGAGTGTATCGGGTAGTCGATCCCGTAAGAGCTGAATCGGTCCCCCCGGCAGCCGGGGTCGCGGTACGGTGGTTCGCGCGTACTATCGTGCAGGGCTTCCAGGGAGATAGCGGGCGGGTGAACCTGGAGCGCTCGGCCACCGGCCGGTTGTCCGGCCAGGTTCATGCCCGAGCTCGTTCAGTGGTGGACACGCAGCGGATTCGGCTCAGCGGCACCTTTCGAGACCTCGCGGTGATTCAGGATACGTTTGGCTGTGGCCCTGCGGATACGACTGATGACGATGCTGGCATGGAAGCCACCGGTGTAAATTGACGAATGGAGCAGACCTACTTTCGCAAAGGGTTCGGCCTCAAGAGCGAGATCTCAGGCCGGCTCACAGCTGATTACCACAGCGTGATAGTCGAGGCGCTGAAGCAGAACGGCTACACCCTTCAGGTCGGACCTCTGACTTTCCGGCTGGCACGTGAATTCGGCTTCTGCTACGGAGTCGATCGTGCCGTCGAATATGCCTACGAGACCAGGACAAAGTTCCCCGATCGACGCCTGTTTCTGGTCGGCGAAATCATCCACAACCCCCATGTGAACGAGAAGCTCCGGACAATGGGAATCACTCTTCTGGCGTATCATGCGCCGGGAGAGTTTGACTTCTCGACCATCACTCCAGACGACGTCGTCATCATGCCGGCGTTCGGCGTTACGATTCGCGATTTCGAGCGTCTCCGCGCTATCGGGTGCATTCTGGTGGACACAACGTGCGGGTCGGTGCTCAATGTGTGGAAACGCGTCGAGAGTTACGCACGCGACGGTTACACCGCCATCATCCACGGAAAGCACTACCACGAGGAAACCAAGGCAACCGCCAGTCAAGTCATGAAGTATCCGGGAGGCCGATATCTGGTCGTGCTCGATATGGCGGAAGCCAGGATGATCTGCGATTTCATCGAGCAGGGAGGTGACGTTCCCGCTCTCCAGACCCGCTTTGGCCAGGCCGTTTCACCCCAATTCGACTTCACACGCGATCTTGCCAGAGTAGGACTGGCCAACCAAACCACGATGCTCTCGGGCGAGTCACTCGCGATCGCTGATGAGGTGCGCAAGAGCATGATCCGGAGATACGGCCCGGACACACTCGAGCAGCACTTCCGGTCCTTTGATACCATCTGCTCCGCCACCCAGGAGCGTCAGGACGCTGTGGTGGCACTGCTGCAGGAGCCTCCCGACCTTATGGTGGTGGTGGGGGGATACAACTCAAGCAACACCTGTCATCTTGCTGCACTGGTTCACCAGCACGGCGTTCGTACCTACCACATCGAAGACGCCGACGCGATCGATCTGGAAAGCGGAGACATTCGGCATCAGCCGATCGGAACGAAATCCGAGGTGACGACCAAGAATTGGTTGGGGAACTCGACGACGGTCGGCATTACCGCCGGTGCATCCACGCCCAACAACAAGGTCGGCGAGACGATCGCCCGGATCAGCGCTGTTGCGGGTGTGGATTTGGCGGCGGCGATTGGGTAAGCGCCAGGGCCGTGGGGAGGCAGGGCGCCCCGCCGTCCCGCTGTCCCGCTTCATCGACCTCAGTCATACCATCGAGCACGGGATGACCACCTATCCGGGTCTCCCCGGGCCTGTCATGTGCGACTTTCTGAGCCGCGAAGCTTCGCGCGGCCGCTATGCTCCCGGCGTGGAATTTCAGATCGGGAAAATCGAAATGGTGGCCAACACGGGCACTTACCTGGACTCGCCCTTTCATCGGTATGCCGATGGAAAGGACATTTCGGAGCTTCCGCTCGAAAGTTTGGCCGATCTGGATGCCGTGGTGGTGCGGATTCGACCGGGAGCCGGGCGCGCTATCACTGCCGCAGCGTTCGAGGGTGTTGAGGTAGAAGGGAAAGCGGTGCTGGTGCAGACGGGGTGGGACATCCACTGGGGCACCGATCAATACTTGTCAGGCCACCCCTTTCTGACCCACGGCGCTGCACAGCATCTGCTGGAGCAGGGAGTCCGCCTGGTGGGCATCGACTCCCTCAATATTGATGACACCGACGATCCAGCGCGACCGGTTCATTCGGAGCTCCTGCGGCACGAGGTGCCCATCATCGAACACATGTGCAATCTCAGGAACCTGCCGGCCGCGGGCTTACGATTGTATGCGGTTCCGGCGAAGGTAGCCGGAATGGGCAGTTGGCCGGTCCGGGTATTCGTGCATGTCGTTTCGTCAGACTAGCGTCTCCGGCTTTCCCGCAGTCGCGCTCCGCTCCAGCCAGATCGAAGTTGTGGCAGTTCCGGCAATCGGTATGAAGCTCACCAATCTGCGCCGCTTGAATGGCCGTGAGTGGTTGTGGCGGAGCGACCAGATTCCACTCGCGGTCCCTCAGCCGGGTGCTTCGTATGTTGAGACTGCCGACAGCGGCGGCTGGGACGAATGCTTCCCTACCGTCGGGCCTTGTCCGGTGCCGGGAGCACCCCCGGGCGTCCCTGCCTTGCCGGATCATGGCGAGCTCTGGAGTGCTGACTGGACCAGCTCCGTATATGAGCACGCCGAAGGAACCACGCTGACCGGCGTTGCCCACGGCAGCCGATTCCCCTACGAGTTCCACCGCCAGCTCACGCTCCACCCAGAAGAGCCCCTGATCCGTTTCCAGTATCGGGTCCGGCACACCGGCCAGACGCCGTTTCCCTGGATCTGGTCGTCTCATCCCTTGCTGAATGTGCAGGCCGGCTCGGAGCTGACGTTGCCAGGGGTTCACCAGGTCAAAGTCAGCGCGGTACATGGCCGCAAGGATCTCCAGGAGAACGATGTCGTCAGCTGGCCAGGCGCCATCGGCGGGCAAGCTGATCGATTCGTCTTCCCGGATGATGGTGGCTGGGCGGTGAAGATCTTCGGCGACGTGGCTGCCGAAGGTCGCATGCAGCTCACCGACCCACGAAAAGGCGAACGGCTCGAGTTTGCCGTCAGACGGGAAGAAGTTCCTCAGGTGGGTGTCTGGATCAATTGCAGAGGCTGGGCGCCGCCAGGACGGACTCCGTACTACAATCTGGCCCTGGAGCCGTGTATCGGTGCCCCGGATCGATTGGACCTCGCCCTGCAGGACTGGCACATGGCTCAGATGCTCGGACCAGGGGAAGAGCGCCGGTGGTCGCTCGACGTGTGGCTACCCTAGACGGGGAAAAACCAGCCCACCTGCTTATGGGTGTCCACTAAAGCATTGACGCTACCGCTGCAATCGTGAGCGGCGCACTTCCTTCAGCTCGATTGTTCACCAGCAGGTAGGCGGGCACTCTGGTTTTAACTGCAGTGTCGACCATACGGGCGAGATCTCGCCGCAGTTTTGGATTGGGTTCCCGGATTCGATCGTAGGGCGCAAACGCGTCGACTGCCTCGTTGTAGGTTCGTCCTGGCCTGAGAAGCGCCCGCGCAAGTATGAATCGTCCAGTAATCGAGCCTGGCAGGTCGAGCTGATGGCCGATCGGTGGCATCCTGGTCCAGGAGTTGAACACGTGGGCCACTCCATGCTCCCGCAGCACCGCGAAGTACATCGGCGTGAGATACTCCTCATTGCGAACTTCCACCGCGTACTCGGCATCGCGCGGCAAGGCCGAGAAGAATTCGTCAAGGCGATTGGCAAAGCGCTGCGGGTCCATTCCGCTGTACTTCGCAATGGTCTGAAACTCGAAGACGAACGGACCGGTGTTCTCGGCAAAGTGCCGTTGATAGGGCTGATAAATCTCTTCGATGAACAGATCCGGGTTCAAAAAATCCGGGTTGACCTTGCCCGCCCGGTCAGGATCCTGCGCCTTGGTGAAAGTGTGGACCGTGATCTGGCCCCACACCTTGCTGATACAGGGAAATCCCGGCGGCAGATTCTCGGCGTAGCTTCGGAGGACCGACTCGGTTGGCGGACCATAGTAGCTTGAATCGATCCCCACCGTTCCGAAGAGCGGAAACGCCGCGTATTCCTTGAGCATCCGAGCGGCAGCGCCCTTGGGCCCGTAATCCTCATGATAGACCAGCCCGCGCCACCCTGGATAATTCCAGGTGGAACTGCCGAATCGCACCCCTGGTGGAATGCGCGCGGCAAGCTGCTCGAGCGTGGTTCGATCCAGCGTGTCGGTAACCGTGTGCATATCGGATCAGGGATCCGGTACGACCTTGTACACTGTCCCCGCCGAGCCCATCAGGTAGAGCTCGCCGCTGGCATCCTCGCCAAAGCTGTTGATCGAGCCACCCGGGGCGAGCCCAGGCCAATCGGTCAGCTCCCCTGCTTCGCCGCCGGTATAGCGGAAGCTTCGTACCCAGCCCTGGCAGAAGTCGCCAAAGAAGTAGAGTCCTTGAAGGGCAGGGATGGCAGTGCCGCGATATACATACCCCCCCGTGATCGAGCAGCCCTGGTCGTGCCGGTACTCGAACGCAGGGAGTGTGAGCCCCGTCCGGTTACACGTCCCACCGCCGAGACATTCAGTTCCCTCCATGATACTCCAGCCGTAGTTGACTCCCTTACCCGCACCTTCCAGTGATGTTGCTACGTTCACCTCCTCCAGCCGTTGCTGACCCACGTCCGCGATGTACAGATCGCCGGTGAGACGATCGAAGCTGAAGCGCCAGGGGTTCCTCAGGCCATAGCTCCATACCTCCGGCCGTACATCCGGCTGTCCAACAAAGGGGTTGTCGGCCGGGACGCTGTAAGATGTTCCAGCTTGAACGTCCAGTCGCAGTATCGACCCCAGCAGGTCCGACAGGTTTTGACCTCGCCCCTCGGGATCGTTCGCCGAGCCGCCATCGCCCAGCCCCAGGTACAGGAATCCATCGGGGCCAAAGAGAATCTGACCTCCGTTGTGATTGGGGTAGGGTTGATCTACAGTCAGTATGAGTTGTTCACTGCCCGCGTCGGCAACGTTCGGGTCGGCGGATACCTGGAAAGTCGAGACCTGGGTATCTCCAGCCAGGTCGGTGTAGTGAACCACAAACCTGCCGGTAGTCGCGTAATCAGGATAGAATGCCAGCCCCAGCAGGCCCTGCTCACCCCCCACGCTCACCTGGTTGCTCAGATCGAGAAACGGTGTGGGCAGGAGAGCGCCATCCTGCACCACGCGAATGACCCCCGTCTGCTGGACGATGAAGAGACGCGGATCTCCGGGTGGAGCAGTCAGGTACAGAGGCGAGCTCAGCCCTGATGCGATTTCCTCCAGGCGCGCTCCCGTTCCCTGGCCAATGCCAGGCTCCGACTCGGACCCGCAGCCACTGGCAGCGGCCGCAGTGCCGAGCAGAAGTACAAGCCAGCCACCTGATGGGACGGACTTTGTGGAACGACGAGTGTGAGGCATGTGAGATCCTTTCAGCCGATAGAACGCAATGAAAGCAGCAGTGTGGTGGTTGGCTGGTGGACTGTTCCTGGGAGGCTGTACGCCGCTGGGGCTTTGGTTGTATGTGGAACCGGTGGTCACGGTGTCACGCATTACGCTCCAGCTTGGTCGCTTCGAAGCCTCCAGCTCCCCCGTAATCGTGGCGCTCGCGGTGGAGAATGCAAACGACTACCCCATCTCCACTGAGCAGGTGGAGCTGTCACTTCGCCTGGACGGCATTCCCATCGGGCAGTTCAGGCGCGACAGCCTGCATCTCGTGCCCACAGATACGGTTTCGACCTTCGCACTCCCGCTGGCTCTGGCGAAACATGCTACCCCTGATCGTTTGCGCGCGCTGGGCTCCGGTACGCACGCCTTCGCGATTCGCGGCCGGGCCACCTTTCGGACCCCCTTTGGAACCAGGAAGGTGCGCTTTGCACAGGAGGGCTCGCTGGTGTTCGGCGCCCGCTCGAGCGGCTCATCGCCCTGACTTGACCCGGGCGCGGTCCAACCGCTCCAGATGAGTCACCGTCAGAGTCACGGCTCCGAACTCTTCCTCCACCTTCCCTCGAAAGATGAACGGTCCCTGGTCAAATAACACGTGACCACGCTCACGATAGAGATCCGGAAACAGCACTGTTTCGATCAGGCCATGGCCGTCATCAAAAGTCGCAAACTCCATCGGCTCATCGGTCTTGGCCTGCACCGGTTTGGCCGCCGTGAGCATGCCGGCTGCCAGCACGTGCCGGCCAACATGCCGGTGCAGCTCGGTGCTGGGGCAAAGCCGGAAACGTTGCAGGGACTCGGCATGCAACTGCATGGGATGGGTATCGGTGATGAATCCCAGGGTCTCAAACTCTTCCCGGCGTCGACGTTCGAGAGAGTACTCCTTGAGAACCGGAACGGCAGGAGGAAGGTCGTCGAACCAGTCAGGAAAGCGGACGGGCGGTCTGTCCGCCTGCCCGCCTGCATCAACCAGCCACAGCATCATCGGCCGGGTCCACCCCTGCGCAATGGAATCGAGGGCGCCAACCTTTATCAAAAGCCGCAGGTCGGAAGGCGCCATCCCGGTGCGTGCACGAAGGTCGAAGATACTGATGAAGGGGCGCTCCGCCCGTCGAGCAGCAAAAATCCGCTCCACCGCGTCCGCCGATAATCCTTTCACAAACTGCAAGCCGATGCGGATTTCATGTCCCTTACCAGTACAACGAAAATCACTGGCATTGATGTCTGGGCGGAGGATCGTGAGCCCCATCCGCATGGCTTCTGCCACATAGGCAAACGGCTGATAATACCCGCCGCCGTTGGACAGCACCGCAGCCATGAATTCCGCCGGATGATTGGCCCGCAGCGCGCAGGAGTGCTGCGCAATCTGGATGTAGGAGCACGAGTGTCCCTTGCAGAAGCTGTATCCCGCAAACGACATGATCATCTCCCATACCCGTTCGGCGCGATCAGGGTCGCGGCCCAGCCGCCGCGCGCCGGCGAAGAACTCTTCGGCGTAGGCAGCGAGGTGTTTGGCCGGACGTTTCTTGGAGAGTGCTTTCCGGAGACCATCACCAGTGGCGGGAGACATGCCGGCAAACGTGGTGCACACGTTGACCACGTCTTCCTGGTAGACCATGATGCCGAACGAATCGGCCAGAGTATCCTGCAGGCAGGGGTCAAGCGGCTCGTACGGCGCGTGATTGCGCAGTCGCTCGAGATAGAGTCGGATGTACTGGTTTGATGCCGGCCGAATCATGCTGGTGTTGAGGACCAGCAACTCGAAGGTGTCGGCCCGGCTCTTGGCGCAGAGAAGGCGGGAGGCCGGCGATTCGGTGTAGAAGACTCCCATGGTCTGGCCGGTGCGGAACAGCTCTCTGGCTGCTTCGTCCTCTCCGGCGGATGACGAGGTGTAATCGATGCGGTAATTGGTATTGCCATGAACGGCATCGATCGCGTCTCGAATGACGGCCAGTGACCGATTACCCAGTAGATCGATCTTGACCAGACCTGCGTCTTCGGTGCCGTCCTTCTCGAACTGAATAACCGGCACTCCCTCGGAGACCGTACCTGTGAGCCCCAAACCCTGCAGGGTTTTGGTAGCCGGCTCCACCGGCACATAGTCAGTGAGCGGCGTCGGCGTGATCACGACGCCTCCCGCATGCACCGAGAGGTGGCGTGGAATGCCAACCAGCCCCTCGGCTGTCCGGGCGAACTCCAGCCAATTGCTCGCGAGGTTCAGCTCGCGGAAGTTCGGATGAGTCGCCAGCAGCTCCGGCAGACGGCGTTCGCCGTCCTCGAAGAATGGAATGCGCCGGGTCACCTCCCGGATCTCTCCCGCAGGTCTCCCGTGCACCTTGGCGACTTCCCGGAGGGCCCCACGGGGACGAAAGCAGTTGTGGTTGGCCACCATGGCAGAGTGCAGCCGGGGATATCGGCGAAAGACATACTCCAGCACCTGATCACGCTCGTCCCAGGGAAAATCGAGATCGATATCCGGCGGATCTCGGCGCTCCATGTTGAGAAAGCGCTCGAACACCAGCTTGGAGCTGATCGGGTCCACGTGGGTGATGCCAAGGCAGTAACTCACGACCGAGTTGGCTACCGAACCCCGGCCACAATGAGTAGGGCCATGCCGGACGATGTCGCGCACGACGAGGAAATAGTCCGCATACCCCTTTGCTGCGATAATGCCGAGCTCCAGATCCAGCCGCTCCCGAAGCTCGGGAGTCATGACTGGGTAGCGCCACTTGGCTCCTTCGAGCGTCAGCTCGCGGAGCTGATCGAAGGCACCGGCAGTGTCGGCGATGCGTGGCGGGACGGTGCGGCCGCCGATCGGGATGGTATAGGCGCACCGCTCGGCGATCTCCTCAGCAGCTTGGAGCGCCTCGGGGCAATCAGGAAAGTGACGGGCCAGCTCGTTTGCCGGACAGAGCCAGGACTGCTGGGGCCATACTTCATCTGTCGGTAGTGCCGACAACGTGGTGTTGAGTGCAACCGCCCGAAGCAGCCGATGACGGGGCCATTCTCCCGGATGCGCGAACGCGATCCCGTTGGTCGCGACCACTGGGATGCCAAGCTGGCGGGCGGCGGACAACACAGCATGGCGCGCTCTGCCTGGCCTGAGCTCCGCATACAAGTCATCGGGACCGCTGAGGCGGAGCACGTCCTCGAGAAACCCGACATCACGGGAAAGCAGAATGAGACCATTGCGGTCGCTTGCGAGAAGGCGGGACAGCTTTCCTGCTTTCCCGCTTTCCCGCCAATGTATTTCCGTGATAGCACGGCAGAGTGCTCCCCAGCCGCGCTCGTCAACCGCCAGTGCTACCGTTTCCTGGCCACCTGCAACCAGGTGAGCGCCGAGTATGGGGCGCACGCCTACTGCGGCGCAGGCTCGCTGAAATTCGATTGCGCCGTACACTCCATTGGTGTCGGTGCAGGCCAGCGACGGGAATCCACGCCGGGCCGCGGTTTCGACGAGCAATTCGGGACTGGAGACGCCGAGGCCGAACGAGAAGTGGGAGTGAACGTGGAGGTGAGTGAACATCTTTCTAACAACGTGAGCGGGACAAGGTCAAACGTGAGCAGTGAGCGCTGGGAGCTGGAATTCTATTCCTGCTTATCGCTTACGCTTGTTCTAGTCCCGCTTACGCTTTCCTTCAGGAACTCATCCAGCATCTGGTTCATGAGGTCAGGCTTATCGAGGTGAATCCAGTGGCCGGTGCCCTCGATCAGCCGATGAGGGAAGCCCCGCCCGAGCCGGTGAAGGCTGTAGGGCTCCAGGTTGTAGGGCGTAATAATAGAAAGTACAGGCCCTCGATAACGCGCCAGGCTGGGCTTGGGATCGAACTGCATGACCGCTTTGAAGCCTTCGACCACTGCCTTCCGCGGCGTGGCTCGCAGGTCGGACAGCAAACGATTCTTAACATCGTTGTCGGGGCCCGCGATTTGACTCCAGTACCCCTGAATCGTGCTGTCGTAGTCGTTCTCGAGACCGTCGAGAAACGAGGTCATCGCATCGGGTGGTATCTGAGTCGCATCGGCAACGGGGTCCACCAACAACAGACCGACGACCCGCTCCGGATGGGCCCCCGCATAGACCAGCGCCACTCCGCCTCCCAGACTATGGCCCACTAGGACGAGTTGCTGGAGCTGCAGTGTGTCGACAGTCGCTTCGACATCGCCCATCATACCAGGAATGGTGTAGTCGCCGTTTCGGGGAGGGTCGGATTGACCATGACCGCGCAGATCGAGTGCAATTACCCGCCGCGTGGATCGTACATGCTCGAGCTGTCGCGACCAGTGCGCGGAGTTTCCTGCCAGAGAGTGCAGAAAGAGAACGGGAATTCCTCCGTGCCCTCGGTCATCGATGGCCAGCGCGCCCGTTGGGCCGGTGATCCGGCGACTCATTGATTCCTCCCCACAAGCGGTGAGTAATACACTCCCAATCAGGCACGTCCCACCAAGCGCTCGAGCCATAACTTTCCCGCTTACCATGTGCGCGGTGCTCAGAGGCAAGCTGTCACGATTGGCCCGTGCCACTCGTGACCGGGTGCGGCGTCGCAATACGTTATCATCTTTTGCTTCATGCTCAGCGGAGCCTTAATGCGAGCTGTGATCTATTCCGGTGCCGGCGGCCCCGAGGTCATTACCATCGGGCAGGTACCCAAACCGGAGGTCCGGCAGGACCACATCCGGGTGCGGGTGCACGCCGCCGGACTCAATCGCGCGGATCTGCTTCAGCGGCGCGGCCAGTACGCGGCCCCGCCGGGCTGGCCCTCGAACATTCCCGGACTGGAGTATGCCGGCGAAGTAGAGGCTGTGCGCCCGGGCGTCACGAAGTGGAGGGTTGGCGACCGGGTGATGGGGCTGGTGGGAGGAGGAGCCCAGGCTGAGCTGGTCGTGGTGCACCAGCACGAAGTGCTTCCCATTCCTGCTGGACTGTCCTATGCCGAAGCGGCGGCTGTTCCCGAGGCATTTCTCACCGCCTACGATGCCTTGGTAACCCGCGGGAGACTGGAGTCTCGCGGACGAGTGCTGATCCATGCTGTGGGAAGCGGCCTTGGCACCGCGGCAGCCCAGATCGCCAAGCAGCTCCGCGCTACGGTGGTCGGCACCTCGCGCAGCGGGGACAAGCTCGCCAAGGCGTTGGTCTACGGCCTCGATGTGGGGATCGACACCAGCCGGACGTCTTTCGCCGATGCTGTCGGCGAGCCAGTTGACGTGGTGCTCGATGTCCTGGGCGGGCCAGCCCTGGCGGACAATCTGGCGGTCCTTGCACCTCGGGGCCGGCTGATCCTGTTGGGGTTTCTGGCCGGCAGCCGAGCCGATGCTGATCTGGGGCCGCTTCTCCGAAAGCGAATCGAGGTGATTGGGACCGTCATGCGCAGCCGCGGCCTGGATGAGCGAATAACGCTGGTGCAGGAGTTCGGGTCGCGAATGCTGCCGCTGTTCGAACCGCGGCTGGAACAACAGGCAGCGCTCCGCCCGGTGCTGGAACGGACCTATCCGATGACAGAACTGGCCGACGCCCATCGGATCCTCGAAGGCAACACAACGTTCGGTAAGATCGTGGTGGTTTGGTGAGGAGTGAGCGGGAAGCGGTGAGCAGTAAACGGGATACCTCGAGTCAACGCCCTCGCCCCATATCGAGAGTGGATATGATCGACTGCGTGCTGGAGGGCGGCGGGACAGCGGGACAGCGAGTCAGCGGATAAGTATTCTGCTGAACCCAAATCGTTGTTGGTGTGCTGTTGCTTACCCGCGTCCCTGCCTTCCCGCCGGCCCCCCCACAAATCCAGCTGCTCCTCCGGTACTGTCAGGCGGTCGAGCGTCAGCGCAATCGAGCGGATTGCCAGCCGCTTGCTGGTAGCCAGGGACAATGCCCGCGTGGCCGCATTGCACAGCTCCGAATCCAGCACGGCAGCCCTGATAGAAACCGCGCGTGCGGCAGTAGTGTAGTCGGCATAGGCGACTTCTACGCCGAGTCTGCCGGCCGTGAGCTCCCGGCGGCGAAGCCGACGCCCCAGGCGCTCGGTCATCAGCCGCAGTATCGAATGGAGGACATCCAGATCGTTGGTGTCAGTGGCAAACGTATGCGCCACCCGAAACTCAGACTGCTGCTCTGGCGACAGCACTGGGCGTGGGTCAAAGCCGCGCGCCCGCGCCCGAAGTATGCGCCCCTGACGTCCGAAGACAGCGCACAGCGCACTTTCTGAAATGGCCGCTACCTCACCGATGAGCTCGAGCTGATAATCCTCGAGTCGTGCACTGATAGCGGGATCCAGCTCGGGCAGCACCTCGAGCGGCTGGGGCGCGAGAAACTCTCGCTCGTCTCCCACAGGAACGTGCTGCAATAGCTCTCCTCCACCGTGCGGCCCCGCTGCCCATCTGCCCGCCTTGATCGCTGCCTGACTCACCAGCTTGTTGGCCGCGATACCCACCGACACCGTCAGTTGAAGCCGATCACGCGACTCCCGCCGGATCCGGGCCGCAACATCCTGCGGGGGTCCAAAGAGTCGGTCCGTGCCGGTGAGGTCGAGAAAGGCGTGTCCGTATCCCCTCGGCTCGATAGTAGGCGCGAAGACTCGCAGGATTTCGTGCAGCGCCCGTGAGGCCCGGGCATACAGCTCCGGGTTGGGAGGCAGGACGATGAGGTCGGGACAGAGCCGTTGTGCCTTTCGGACCGGCATGCCCGGCACCAACCCGGCCAGCCGGGCCTCGGCCGAAAGAGCCAGGATCGTGGCACGATCAGCTGCCGGAGGTGCAATGGCCAAGGGCCGGGTCCGGAGTGCGGGCGCTGCCATGCCTTCGAGGGTAGTGCAAAAGGCCGGGGGATCAACGAACAAAACAGAGCGCATAGACAAAAAGCAGTGAACAGTGAACAGTAAACAGTGCACATGTGCTGGATTCTCGTGGTGAATCCCCGTCACTGTTCACTGTTCACTCTTCACTGTTCACTTTTCACTGTTGTCATATCAGCACTGCCTGCTCATCCGACTGGCGAGCGGCGTGGCCGCTGCGCGCGGATTCTTCCAACCGGCGTCTGCGTCGACTGCTGGCCTCGTCGCCCGCAAAGCCGAACGCCTGACGGAGCGCATTCAACCGGCGGGTAAGCGCGTCCTGATAGACTCGGCTGGCGAGATCGCTGCTGGCGTAATGGCGGCGATATCGCTCATACAGCTCGGGAAACTCTCGCTCGAGGACAGGAAGGAAGCGGCGCCGCGCTGCGGGCCCGAGACGGAGCGCCGACCCGATCACGTAGCGGGCACCTGCTTCCTTTGCCGCCTCCATGAGCCGAGCCAACCCGGCCCAATCGTCTGTGATGCCGGGGATGATTGGAGCGATGATGAGCCCGGCATCGATGCCCCCAGCCGTAAGCCGCCGAAGCGCCCGCAGTCGGGCTGCCGGGACTGGGGAGCGAAGCTCCAGACGGCGGGCCAGGCGGGGGTCCGCAGTGGCCAGCGAGATATTGATGCTCACCTCGTTGCGTTGGGAGAGCGCCTGCAGGAGATCGAGATCTCGAGTGACCAATGGTGACTTGGTAATGATCTCGATGGTGAGGCCATGATATCCCCGCAGCACCTCCAGAATCCGGCGGGTGAGCCGAAACTGCCGCTCGGCCGGTTGATAGGGATCGGTTGCCGTGCCGATGACCAGCGATTGCCCTGCAACACGAGCAGGAATGAGGGTGCGTGACAACACTTCGGCGACGTCGGACTTGACCAGAATCTCTTTTTCGAAGGCCTCCCACGGCGGCAGCCGGTCAGGCGGTCGGTCGGTCAGGCGATCGGTTGTCCCTGGCAACGCTACGCCCGCCCGTCCGACTGTCCGGCCGTCCGCCCGTTCCATGACCCAGCGATGGGTGTCCCGCGCATAGCAGTACGTGCAGCCGAACTCACACCCGACATAGGGATTGATGGACCAGAACCCCATGTGGGTAGAAGCAGGTGTGTTGAGCACTGACCGCACCGACAGCTCAATGAACTTGGTGCCCCGGGCACGCTGGTCTAGGACGGGCAGCGGGGCCGCAGTGCCGCGGGGCTGGGAGGGAGATTGTGCAGTGAGATGAAGCTCCACCTGCCCCACCGCCTGGCTGCCCCGTGGCCCAGCTGTTCTCACTCGCACTGTCCCCACCCACACTGCGTGCAAGCCAGGCAGCCTGAGGAATGCACCACCGGTCCGGCACATTCGGGGCAGCTGTGGAACCAGGCCTCCTGGCGCCGAGTTGGTTCTCTATTTTGTGGAGGTGTTATCCCAGGATCTCTACAAGAAGTGGGGAGAGACTGCGGAGACGGCATGGAACGCCCCAGACGAGTTCGGGTTTTCTTCGGACACTACAGTCCCGAATATATCCCGAAGATCTGAGGCGTCAAGAAGCCCCCGGGATAAGAGACAAGACCACCGTCCCTGTTCAC
>DATADG010000223.1:0-3384 GCA_036258655.1 Gemmatimonadales bacterium
CAACCAGGGTTCCAGCATGGCAACAGTAGCAGCGGCAGGATCCGGAGCGTACCAGAGCGCCCGGATGGCAGCAACTCCGTAGGCACCAGCCGCGCGCACGGCCGCTGCACGCTCAGGCGTAATCCCTCCGATGGCAATAACAGGTAGTCCGAGCATCGCGGCCTCGCGTACAACTTCGAGTCCTGCTGCGGGTCGTCCTGGATGAGTGTCAGTCTCATACACGTTGCCCACAGTCAGGAAGTCCGCTCCTTCCTGAACTGCTGCTTCGGCCTCGTTGCGGTTGTGCACGGAACACCCGATCCAGCCATGCGGCAGCACCCGGCGAGCGTCCGAGGCCATCAGATCCTGTCGCGCCAGCTGCACGCCGTGTGCACCGACAGCCGCGGCAATATCGCTGCGCCCGCTCACCAGGACCGACGCCTCGGGCGGACGAGCAAGTGCAAGCAGACGACCCGCAGCAGCCGTCAGCAGAGCTGCAGTCAAACCCCGCGCCCGAACGTGCAAAGCGACTGCGGGACCCGCTGCCGCAATGGCCGCGGCCCTGATACCGAGCTCGGGGTGCGACAGCAGCGACGGATCAGTGAATGCGTGTATTCGGGGCAGTGGTCTCATTCAAATTTCTGGCCCGGCGAGATGCCCCTGCCTCGAACCCACGCGGCCACTGGCATGCGGGTACGACCAGCGGGCTGTACTTCTCGAATCGCGATCGCTCCACTGCCGGTTGTCACAACCAGCTGGTCTCCGGCGGCAACCACCAGACCCGGTTCTCCGGCGCCCGACACTTCTCGACCGCCAAAAAGCTTGACTGGTTGATCGGCCAAGAGAGTCCACGCGCCCGGCGCCGGATCAAACGCGCGGAGCTGACGAACCACAGTTTCAGCATCGTGTTGCCAGGTAATGCGGGCCATCTCCCGATCGATTTTGGGGGCGTACGTTGCCTGCGTATGGTCTTGTGGCTGCGCCCGTACGACCCCGCCCGCCAGAAGCGAGACTACCTCGACCAATGCGCCCGCCCCGAGCTCCGACAGTCTAGCTCCGAGCGTCCCCGCTGTGTCGTCGTGCTCGATAGCGGTGCTTACCCGGTGGAGGACCGGTCCGCTGTCGAGTCCCTCCTCCATCTGCATGATACTGATGCCGGTCTCCCGCTCTCCATTGAGAATGGCATGCTGCACTGGTGCGGCACCGCGGTAGCGGGGCAATAATGACGCGTGGACATTGATCATTCCCCGCGACGGAATGCACAGCACCTCCGGCTTCAAAATGTGCCCGTACGCTACGACGACCCCCAGATCCGGTTCCAGGCGGCGCAGACTGGTCGTGAAGACATCCCCTGTTGGACGTACTGGTTGTAAGACGGAGATACCTGCTGATTGCGCGGCGATCTTAACGGGCGGGAACTGGAGCTCCGAGCGCGAACGTCCCTGGGGTTTATCGGGCTGAGTCACCACACCGATAACGTTGAACCGGCCGCGGATGAGCGCCTGGAGGGACACCACCGCAAAAGCCGGCGTCCCGAAAAAGACGATCCGCATCAGTCGGACCGGGCAGAAGCCTCAGAGACCTCTTTGGTAAAGCCAGCGTCATCCTTGTGCTCGCGCCGCCATTTCGCGAGCAGCATCTGGCGCTTCACCAGGCTCAGGTGATCGAGAAACAGAATACCGTCCAGATGATCGATCTCGTGCTGAATGGCACGTGCCGTGAGTCCGGACGCCTCTTTGCGGTAGGGCTGGCCCTGCGCGTCGAGCGCCTCGATGACCACCCGCTCCGGCCGGGTGACGTCGGCATAGATCTCCGGGATCGACAGGCACCCCTCTTCGGCGGTGACGCGGCCACCCGCTTCGAGAATGCGTGGATTCACCATCACGAAACGGTCATCCTCGACTGCCACGACTGCTACCCGGCGAGCTACGCCGACCTGATTGGCGGCGAGTCCGACACCTCTCGCGGCGTCCATCGTGTCGAACATATCGGCAATCAGCCTGCGCACGTCGTCGTCAACGGTGTGAACTTCCTCGCTGTGCTGCCGCAGGATAGGGGAGCCGAGGAGATGCAGGGTCAGCAGACTCATGTAGGCGAGGATCCAGGGGGAGGAGTGCTGCTCCCCACTCGAATGATGCGAGACCGCTCGACCACGACAGTTGCCGTGCCGCTTTCGATCGTCACTCTGACCTCTTTCAGTCCCTCGGTGTCGGTTTCCTTGATGTCCTTGACCCGTCCTATGATGCCACCGCTGGTCATGACCTCGTCGCCCCGCTTGAGCTTGCTCAGCAACTCCGCGTGCCGCTTACGCGCCTGCCCCGATGGCCGAAGAATCAGGAAGTAAAACACCAGACCAATAGCGGCCATCTGGAGGATCAGGATCGACAATCCGCTGCCGGACCCAGTCTGCAGCATGCTCAATCTCCCCCCGCGTAGTAGCGGCCGAGCCACTCACGGCTCCAGCTATCGAATGTCCCGTTCATGATGTGCGCTCGCGCTTCTTCACCGAGTCGCACCAGAAACCGGATGTTGTGTATCGAGACCAGGCGCAATCCCAGGATGTCCTCGACCACGAACAAGTGTCGCAAATACCCGCGCGGGTAGGTCGTGCAGGTCTCGCAATCACATTCGGGATCGAGCGGAGCCGTGGAACCTTTCAGTGCGGAGCCCCTCACATTCAGCCGTCCGGTTGGAAGCCAGGCGGTGCCATGGCGGCCGTTGCGAGTTGCCGCTACGCAGTCGAACAGATCGATCCCTCTCCCAATTCCCTCCAGCAGGTCAGGAGGAAATCCGACACCCATAAGATAACGCGGGACGCTCTGGGGCAGCCGGGACGCCAGGAGCTCCACGATATGATGCATGACCGGTTTGGCTTCTCCGACCGATAGACCTCCGATCGCGATGCCGGTCCATGGCCCACGCTCCAGTGTTCCCTCGAGGGACTGTATCCGCAGCTCGTCGTGGATGCCGCCCTGAATGATGGGCCAGAGGGTCTGCGGGGCGGTGGGGTGGTGGGGCGGCCGGGCAGATATCTCCGATCTCGCAGGATTGTCTGTATCGTTCTGCCCCGCAGCCCCGCTGCCAATCTGCCTCGCCAGTTCCTGGTGTCTCGCCTTACAGCGATCGAGCCAGCGTAGGGTTCGCTCCATTCCCTGGCAGGCCAGTTCGAACGATGCCTGTCCGGGAACAACATGGTCGAAGGCCATCGCGATGTCTGCGCCCAGTTGCCATTGAATCTCGGTGGCGCGCTCCGGGGTCAGCATGCGCAAGGTGCCGTCGATGTGGCTCTGAAACTCGACGCCTTGCTCCTCGATCCGCCGAAGGCCTTCGAGCGAGAACACCTGAAAACCGCCGGAGTCGGTGAGCATGGGTCTGCTCCACGTGGTGAACCGGTGCAGGCCCCCC
>DATADG010000224.1:0-4956 GCA_036258655.1 Gemmatimonadales bacterium
GTGGAAGTAAGAAGTGAGAAGCCACAGGGACCGCTCACTTCTTACTTCCACCTCTCACTTCGTACGTCCACCTGCTCTTTGACTATCGCAACGCGATCGCTGCTGAAGGGCTCACGAACTGGCGCTGCCCGCGAAGCTCCTCGACCTGCTCGGCAGCCTTTTTGCCCGCGATAAACGCGTGATCAGAGTTGTAGTATTCCCACTCGGCATATCGACCGGCAAGAATGATATCCTGACCGGAAAGCCACTCGCGGATAAGCGCCACATTCCGGGCACGATGGTGATCGTAGACAACGTAGGCCACCGGCATGTCCACCTGGTTGGCTGCCCAGATCGGATCGTCCGGGGTAAAAAACCCTACCCGATGACAATCCTGGATGCACCGCTGAATCAAATCGTCTCCCTGGCAGGGCAGCGGCTTGGCTTCCGAGTACGTGATCTCACAGGTCAGTCCGAATCCTCCGGGCGGATTGCAGTAGGGGCTCGCATTTCCCTGCACGAATATGCGATGGAACACCGGCTCCTCGGGATAGTAGATCCAGTGTTTCTCGGTCAGGTTTTCCCGTCCGACGCCGATATTGACGCATCGCACCGAGACGTGGCGCAGCCCGTCCGCGGCAGCACGGACATCCGAGGGCGCCTCAGAGCCCATGGCCCGCACCAGCGCTGGGAGCGGCATGGTACTGATCAGGAAGTCGTATCCAATCGTGCTGCCATCGGCTAGTGTCACGCGGTGTCGTGACGGCGAGACCGCCGCCACTCTGGTATTCAGGCGGAGATTGCCCTTGAGGTGCGGCAGAAAGCCGTTCATGAGGGCCTGAAATCCCCCACGTAGGGGGTAGCCGAAGCGGGCATTGGGCCCCATCGGCTTGGGTGACGGTGAGAGGGCGCCCTCGATCATCTCCTCGAGGTTAGGAAGGGGCACCCGCCCGCCGAGCCAGGAGGTCTCCATCTCCGAGAGGGGAACCGCCCAGAGCTTCTGGTTGTATGGAATTGCGAAGTGCTTGGCGATCCCGGAACCCCAAACCTTGTAGATAAACTCTTCGAAGTTCCTGGGTGGTCCCTTGTGACTGTTGAGGCGCCGCTCTGCCCCGGTATACACTCGAGCTTTCCGCACACCGGTGGCCTTCATCAGCGGCTCAAACATTCCGCGCCGCTCCGGGCCAGTGTAGTCGCCGTTGGTGCTCGTGTCCGCTGCGGGTTTTTTGGCGGTCAAGCTGCCGAAACGCGCCTCGATCGCACCGACGATGCACTCCTTGATCACATCCGGAGGAAGGCCGTACAAAGCTCCCTGAAAAGGATAGCGGGTGAAAACCTGTTTGCTGTAAATCCAGGCCTCACGATCCTGCCAGTGCACGTTATCTCCCAGCAGCAGCTGATACAGCTCATGCACGTATGGATCATTGGAGAACATGATGTGGCCGGCCATATCGAAGGTGAAGCCGTTGTCCTCGATTGACCGGCACCAGCCACCGACCCGGTCGGCCTGCTCCAGCAGGATGGAGTCCCGACCGAGATGGTAGGCGGCGCTCAGACCGGTGGGGCCAGCGCCGATGACCAGGACGGGCGCCGAAGACGCCGACACTTCTTTGCTCTGAGGTGGCATGCTATGACCTCTATCCTTTCAGTGCTAGCGCTGGCGCGGCGGCTTTCGCCCGAACCGCGGCGTTCAGCAGTTTTTCCATGGCCCGGACAGTGACCTCCCAAGACGTCCCGGCCAGCACCTGGCGCATTCTCCCGGTACGGCGCTCCCGCTCCTCGGGTGTTTCCCGGAGAGCCGCTTCGCAGGCTTCGAGGAACGCTGCTGGCGTGTCTCCCAGGTACACGATGTCGCCATAGGGTTCAGCGACGTCAGTAATGGGTGTGCTGACAATGGGCCGCTCCGCCGCCATGTACTCGAGAGTCTTCGTGGGACTGATGAACTTGGTGGCATCATTGCGCGCAAACGGCAGGAGACAGACATCCCAGCCGCTGAGATAGCCCGGCAATTCCTGATATGACCGCTGGCCGATGTAGTGAATGTTCGAATGTCGCGGGAGCGTGGCGGGATCGATCTTGACGACAGGGCCCACCAGCACGATCTGCCAGTCAGGCCGAGCCCGGGCAATGAACTCCAGAAGGTTGAGATCCAGCCTCTCGTCTATGACACCATAGAATCCCAGCCGAGGACGGCCAATGCCGACCTGGTCCTCCGGTTCGGAGATAGCGGTGTCTCCCGGTCGCGCCACCCGGAAATGCGCTGCATCAACGCTGCTGGGAAAGCAGTGCACGTTAGGATGACGCGCCTTTTTCGCTCGATACAAGCTGGGACCCCCGGTAAACATGAGGTCAGCACACTTCAACAACGCAGCCTCGCGGATCAGCAGCTCCGGGGGCGCGCCCAGAAACAAGGACAGCTCATCCATGCAGTCGTAGACGATCGTGGATGGCCCCAAGGCTTGAGCGAGGGGCAACGCGAGTGGCGTATACAACCACGCAACGACCGTAGTGTGGTCCAGCTCCCGCGCAAGCTCGGCGATGAGCGGCTCCAGTAACGGAAGCTGCTCCGAGTGGAAGCCGAGGGTCGCTACTGGGGTGCGAGGCCGGAGAACCTCGACGTTTGGGTGCGGACTGCTGCGCTCCCAACGAGCGGGCCCTACAGGATCATGCTCGGGTTCTTCGATAAAGTACACCGGCCGGGTAGCGGCCAGGCGGGATAAAAGGTGCTGGGGGCGCTGATAAACGAAATTCCAGCGGAGGTGTGAAAACGTTACGATCGAGTACGGAGGCTGCATGAAGCGCTCGTGCGTTAGCGATAAACCCGCGACCGGTGACCCTCGATGACCTGATGACATTCCTCCCGCCTACCCTGAGCACTGTGTGCTCCGGCAAGCTCGAGTGGCACTTTGATGCTTCTGGTAAAAAACCGGCCCTGATTACCTCAGCGCGCGCAATTTGTTCATTTGTGGCTCGCAGTGCCGGGTCCGGTACCCCCTATTTGGTGTGAGTCTCGTCACAGAAGCCTTGTGGGAATTCGGCACTTTGTCAACGCAGGGAAAAACCGCGAGATTAACGCGTTGAGTCGTAGTCTCGTGATCGGAGGCATTCTGTATGGCCGGCACAAAAACCTTTCTTGGAGGCCTGACCGTCGGAGCGGGATTGGTGTACTTCCTCGATCCCGAACGAGGGAGCGAACGGCGTGAGCAGTTTGCCCGGCGCATCGCTCCGCTACTGGAGGAGGCGCGCCGCAGGTTCGAGTTGGGCAGCCAGGAACCCGGCCAGGTGACGGTGGCGCGATACGGGTCCCGAATCGGTGATCTCCAGGGACTCGGCGCGGCAACGCTCGATGTCTCACGGCGGCCCGCCGTCGTTGACGATGGTGCGACAGTCGCGCTCCGCCTGGCCGGCGCAGCGTTAACCCTCTATGGGCTGATTCGCCGCGGTGTGCTGGGGACGATGTTGCGGACGCTGGGGACGGGCATGGTTGTCAGCGCAGCCGGGCGCCAGGCGCTGAGTGGCGCGAGCATGTCGCCAGCTGATCGGCGGCGGGCTGTCGACATTCAGAAGTCGCTCTATATCGAGGCTCCGGTGAACCAGGTCTACGAATTTTGGAGTAACTACGAGAACTTCCCATTGTTCATGTCACACGTTAGGGAAGTCGAAGATTTGGGCAATGGGCGGTCGCACTGGAGTGTGACCGGACCAGGTGGCGTACCCATCGAGTGGAATGCCACGTTGACGCAGCAGATCCCGAACGAGGTGATCGCGTGGCGAAGCGAGGCCGGATCCATGCTGGAAAACGCCGGCATTATCCGCTTCAGCCCCAGCGGGAGCGGTACCCGCGTGGACCTCAGACTGTGCTATCATCCGCCTGCCGGCGGTGCCGGCCAGGCGGTCGCCGAACTGCTCGGGTCAGACCCGAGAGCCAAACTGAACGAGGACCTCGGCCGCATGAAAGCGTTGCTCGAGGGAACGACAAGGAGCGAGTCACATGGCAAAGAATCTCGGTCGTAAGTTCGCGACCATGAGCGAGGATGAGCGGCGGCGGTTCGCGCTGGAGGAGGAGGCCGGAACCAGCGATCATCCGGCGGAACTGGATTTCGAGGAGCCGCGAAACGAGGACCACATGGGTGCGCAGTTCTCCAGCACACGTGAGGAGTTCGCCGACCCCGAGCATCGCGATGGCATGAGTGCTCTGCTCGATGACGAGGGCCACGAGCGTGCGGTGCAGGAGGAGGCGTCCGGCCAGCGGGCCAAACCCGACGCCGAGTGAGCGGGGAATGTTCCTGCGACGGAGATCCGATCGGCTCCAGCTGGCGCTTATGACCGCAGCGGGAGCCCTCTGGATAGCGAGACAGCTCCGCGGTGACGGCGATTATACCATCCAGGGGAAAACCGTATTGATCACTGGAGGGTCCCGGGGACTGGGCCTTGCCCTCGCACGGGAGTTCGCGAGGTGGGGCGCACGCCTGGCCATTTGCGGCAGGGACCCGGAGGCGCTGGAGCGTGCCCGCGCCTCGCTGGCGCGAGCCGGTGGAGAGGTAATCGCGGTTCCGTGCGATGTGACCGACCAGCGTTCGGTGGAGTCACTGGTCGAGGAGGTCAGACGCCGGCTGGGTCCGGTCGACATCCTCATCAACAACGCCGGGGTCATCGAGGTCGGGCCCGCGGAAACCATGTCGGTGGTGGACTTCGAAGAGGCCATGGGCACGAACTTCTGGGGCATGGTATACCCCACGCTCGCTGTGCTGCCTGAGATGCGGGAGCGGAAGACCGGCCGCATTGTCAATATTACGTCCATCGGCGGCAAGCTCGGAATTCCACACCTGCTGCCCTACAGTGCGAGCAAGTTCGCGGCAGTCGGTTTTTCTCAGGGGCTCCGTGCCGAGATTGCCGGCGAAGGAGTGAAGGTGGTGACGGTGGTCCCCGGTCTTATGCGCACCGGGAGCCCGAGAAATGCCATCTTCCGAGGTCAGC